>DAHXOD010000070.1 GCA_027365055.1 bacterium | reverse complement strand
AACTGCCACGCCGTTGATCAAGAGCGAGGTGCCCCCGCCCCCGCCCCCGCCCGACGATCCGCCACCCCCGCCACCCCCGCCACCGCTGCCACCGCGATTGAAGCCACCGGCCTGGCCGCTCCCGGCACCGCCCACCGCGACGGCGAGCGTCGATCCGCCGCTGAGGCCCTTGAGGATGCCGGAGACCTTCCCGCCGGCGCCTCCCGACCCGCCAGAGCTTCCGGACGCGCCACCTGCCCCCTCGAGCGTGACCGACACGGTCGACGTCGAGCTTGCGATGTACGCGGGGAGGGTCACCGTGTGGGTCCCCGGCCCGTACGAGCACACGACCTCCGTCGCGGGATAGTTCGTACCGCACCCCGGGTGCGTGGATACGGCGGCGGTCGTCTGCACGGGCAACTGACTGGCCGGGACGTGTGGGAGGGGCGGGGTTGGCGGGCCACCCACGGGATTCGACAGCGGGGGCACGACGGCGACCACGGCCACGACGGTGGCGAGCACCAGCGGAGCCCAGCTGCCCCGGGCTCGGGGCACGGCGGCGGCACCGAGGCGCCGGGCCGCGCGGGAAACGACGCGGCCGACCCGCCCGGAGCGGCGTGCCGAACGACGAGACGTGCACCCCGTCCCCGCCGACGCGCGCCGAAGCGTGGCACGCTCGCGCTGTCGGCGTCCCCCCCCAAGGCGCTCCATCGACGCGGGAGGGTACCACACCAGATCCTGTTACACAAACCTGGTGAGCAACTGGAGGAAACCCCCCCTCACTGGCCGCCAAGGTGCCGAAGGCCAATGCTCACATGGAGTGATGGGTGGGACCGCGTGCCGAGAGTGCCTCGACGGGCTCTTGGTGACCGCACGACGATATGTCCAAGCGATCCTGCGTAGCGCGTAGTGCATGACCACAGCGCTCTCCCTTCTCATGGGACCGACCTACTCGCCGGAGGCATCCACCGCGACGTAGCGCATCGTCTCGCCGACCATCCGGTGACCGAGCCAGTGGTGCTCGTCCAGTTCCGCGTCGAAGCGACCAGCGGTACCAGGCGACATCGGGACGACCCTCAGGTTCGCCAACCACGCAGCTCGCACCCGTCCACGTAGCACCAGCTGATCGATCCACGTCAATCAGTAATCAACCCCCAGGTCAGAGGCCCGAGGTGTCGACTATGAAAAAGGCGGTGGTCCACCTGATGCCCACGCACTACGCGAGGCACTACCGGAGGAACAGATGGCTTCCCGCAAGCCCACAACCCGAAACGATCCTGTCCTCGACCTCGACGTCGAGGACATCCGACTCCCCGACGGGAGCCGCTTGACCGAAGCCAAGGTCGACGAGATCGCCGAACGGGCTCACCGCCGTCACCCCGGGCGATTCTCGATCAACGGCGAGCGGGAACGCACCGCACCCCGCTCTTGGCCGTGCGCGTGTCTAGCGCTGCTCGTGCCGCGCTCGAAGAAATTGCGTCAGCCCCATGGTCGCCGGCTTGCCGATGTCAGCCGTGAGGCACTCGACGAGTACATCCGACGCCACGCCAGCTGATCGCCGCAGGGCGATCCTCCAGCGGAACCTCCTCCTGCGATCATTGCTGGCCGGACGAGGCCGGTGTGACAGCGATCAGCGTGCGTGGTCTGGACGCGGCGGTGGCCAGTCGGCCGAGTTTTTCGGACACACGGCGGCCAGGTTCCCCAGCGCAGCGGGGGTGATGGCGGCAGGGGCCCGCCTGCGACACCGGAGGGTACCCCGCTGCCCCGTCGCACCGGGGAAACCGAGGCCTAACGACCACTCACCACTGGCCAGACGGCGATCTCAACCCGGCGGATTCACGCGGACAGCCCGGTCCAGCCCGCGCTCGCGGAGGCGAGCGCGTCGCGCAGCAGCGAGGCAGGCTCTCTCGTCCCGACGTCGGTCCGCGCGGCTGTACGGATCGCGCCGATCGCTCGGATCGTTGACCCAGCACGTCCCGACATCGCTCATCGGCGGACGAAGAGGGCGGCCGGTCCCGAATCGGCGTCTCTCGGCTTCCAAAAAGGGAGGAAACCGGCCCACACAGGGGATCCGGGCCCGATGTCCCTCAGGCCGCCAACACCCCTCGGGGGCCACCAGCGCAAGCTACGCTCGCTGGCGGGGTCCCAAACCAGGGGCCTTGTCGGAGACCCGGCCTCCGGCAGATCCAGGGTGGTCCAACGAGCTATAGAGGAACGGAGGACCTGATGAGCGTCGCCGAACGTGAGCCACGGCTTCTGGACGGGGCGGGCGATGTGGAGCACTTCGATGTACTCGTGGTGGGGGCGGGTATCTCTGGCATCGGCGCCGCGTACCACCTGCAGGATCAGCGACCAGGCACGACGTTGACGGTCCTGGATGCCCTGCCGTCGCACGGTGGGACCTGGCGGACTCATCGCTACCCGGGCGTACGGTCAGACAGCGACCTGTTCACACTCGGCTACCGGTTCAAGGCGTGGCCGGGAGACCCCATCGCCACCGGCGAGCAGATCCTTTCCTACCTGGGCGAGGTCATCGACGAGAACGACCTGGCCAGACACATCCGGTACCGCCACCGCGTGGAGGAGGCGTCCTGGTCGAGCCGGACCAACCGGTGGACGGTCACGGCCGTGAATCTGGCAACAGGCGAGACCGTCCGCCTGACCGCCGGCTTCCTGTGGATGTGCCAGGGATACTACCGCCATGGGAAGGGTTATACACCCCAGTGGGAGGGCTTCGAGGATTTCCGGGGCCAGGTCCTGCACCCTCAGGAGTGGCCATCCGATGTCGACCTCAGGGACAAGAAGATCGTTGTGATCGGATCGGGCGCGACAGCGGCCACGCTGATCCCCGCCATCGCGGACGAGGCCGCCCACGTGACGATGCTCCAGCGGTCTCCGACGTACTTCATGACCCGTCAGAACACCAACGACCTGGCCAACACCCTTCGCGAGCTCGACATCTCCCCGGAGTGGACCCATGAGATCGTCCGCCGGCAGATCTTCAAGATGACCGAGGAGATGCGTGCGGCGGTGAACGGGAACCCCGAGCAACTGAGGAAGATGCTCATCGACGGAGTGCGGGCACAGCTCCCTGAGGGCTTCGATGTCGACAAGCACTTCACCCCTGCCTACCGCCCGTGGCAACAGCGGCTGGCACTCCTTCCCAACGGGGACCTGTTCGAGGCCATCAAGCAGGGGAAGGCGTCAGTCGTCACGGACACCATTGCGCGGTTCAGTGAAACCGGCATCAAGATCGGCTCGGGTGATCACCTCGACGCCGATGTGGTCATCACCGCGACTGGCTTCGACCTGTCGGTGCTGGGCGACATCGATTTCGTCGTCGACGGCCAGAACATCGATCCCCCCGGGCTGGTCACCTATCGCGGGATCATGTTCACCTCACTGCCGAACCTGGCCTACGTGTTCGGTTATTTCCGGGCCAGCTGGACCCTGCGCGCCGACATCATCAGTGACTTCGTGTGCCGGCTCCTCGCCCACATGGAGACGCTGGGAGCCGCAACCGTCGTCCCCACCTTGCGCGACAACGAGCGGGACATGTCGCTGATGACGTGGGTCGACCCTGAGAATTTCAATCCCGGCTACCTGATGCGGTCCATGCACCTGATGCCCAAGCAGGGGGATCACGAACCGTGGACATGGGGACTCGACTATCCGACGGAGAAGGTAGCGTTGGCAGGTGCAGACCTCGACGACGGATCCCTGACCTATGGATAGGCGCGAGGCAGCGGTAGGGCCGGAGAGGTCGGCGACGGACAGGACGTCGACGGGACGGGGCACGACATGAGCCAGCCACCCGGCTTCCCGGGGAGCGATCCACCCGCAGAAGGATTCGGACCACCCCCGCCTCCAGCGGCGCCACCGGCGCCACCTCCCCCGGTCGGACCGTCCGCTCAGTGGTCGTACCCACCACCACCTCCCGTACCTCCGGGGACGGGACCTCCGGGGACGGGACCGGGATATCCAGGGATGTACTTCGACCCCGCCACCGGCCTCACGCTGCCGGTGGGCACCGCGCTGGCACCGGTGGGTCGGCGGGTCGGTGCCTACTTCCTCAGTATCGTGCTCGTCATCGTGACCTTGGTGATCGGCTATCTCATCTGGGGCGCCTTCCTGTGGCGGCGCGGAACGAGCCCGGCCCTCAACGTGCTGGGCATGCGCGCCTGGCACCCCGAATCGGCCCGGCCGGCTGGTTGGTGGCGCATGGCGTTGCGAGACGTCGTCGGTGGAGTCGTCCAGGGCCTCCTGGGCGGCATTACGGGTCTGGTCTCCTTCATCCTCTTTCTTGCCACCAGGGACCACCGGACGCTGTGCGACCTGGTCGGCGGGACTGTCATCATCCACGATCCCAACAAGGTCCTCCCGCAGCGGTAGCGATCGCTCGCGACAGGGGGATCCGTTGTGCCGCGTATGCGGCCGGCAGTGAGCCATCAGGGAACGCCGGTGGCGCGACGGCAGACGCAGTCGCCCTACGCTGCTCACGTGCCTGCGGCCACCGACCACGCCACCGCGTCGCCGCTCGGTGACCGGGCGGGCGGCGCCAACCCCGCCGGCACGTGGCGAAGGTTCACCTCCTGGTGGGGCACGGACGCCCGCGTCTGGCGTCGGCGCCTCGTCGTGGCACTCGGCGCCCTCTGGATCCTCGACGGGTTGCTCCAGTTCCAGCCGTCGATGTACAGCCGGGGGCCGGACAGCTTCGCCGCCACCGTCCTGCAGTACAACACCATGGGTCGACCCAACCTGCTCACGAACTTCATCCGGTTCACCGTCACCTTGACCTATGGGAGCTCGACCCACCAGATCGTGTTCAACACGCTGTCGGCGTTGACCCAGGTGGCTATCGGGGTCGGGCTGCTCGTCCGTCGCACGGAGCGAACCGCCCTCGCGGCGTCGGCCTGCTGGGCGGTCGTTCCGTGGGTGGTAGGCGAGGCGCTCGGCCAGATGCTGTTCCCCCAGACGACCATGGCCATCACCGGAGCACCCGGCGCCGCGCTCCTCTACCTTGTCCTCAGCCTGGCACTGTGGCCCCGCCGCCCACCCTCAGCGTCTTCATCCTCGGAGGATGCGCCGTCTTCCCGCGCCGCCGGCGATGGTGGGCTGCTTGGCCGGAGAGGAGCACTGGTCTTCTGGTGTCTGGCCTGGGGGGGCACGGCGCTCCTCGAGCTCGAACGGGCCAACTGGGCTCCGAACGCCATCTCCGCCCAGCTGAGGGAGCTGGCCAGCCAGGGACCCGGGTTCCTCACCGCACTCGACCGTCTGACGTCCACGGCGACGTTGGGGCACGGCACGGAGATCGCCCTCGTCCTTGCCCTCGTGCAGCTGTGGATAGCCACCGCGGCACTCCGGCCGGCCACCCGCACCACCGCACTCACCGTCGGGATCGTCGTGTCGGTGGTCTACTGGGTCGTCGGGCAGAACCTCGGTGGCCTGTTCACGGGCACCGCCACCGATCCCAACCTGGGCCCCCCGATGGTGCTCCTCGCGCTCGCCCTCTGGCCCCGGGCCGGTGCACCGGGCACCGAGCCATCGAACGCCGCCCCGGCAGCGCCCGATGGGGGCGCGTGGCCAAAGGGGCGTCGGTCCCCGGCGCCGGGTCAGCGCTGGTCGATCACCACTGGGGCCAGCCGGGCGGCAGCGTCCCGGTCGGGCTGTTCTGCATGACGCCTCCGGGAGCGCCGAGCGCCTGAAGCAGCTGGGAGAAGTTGGCGCCGAACGCCGTCGAGTTGGCCCCGCCGAACTGCCCGTACTCGTGAGCCATGGTGTAGCCCTGGCCCGAACCCCCAGCCCATCCCGTCTCGATCCCGTCCGGGCCCTCATACATGGTTCCGAGCACGGTCGCCGGGGTGACGTCCTGGCCGACGGACACGGTCGGCGCGATGTCCTCGGCGGCGTAGACGACCAGCCCTGCAGCCGGACCGTCGGTCAGCCGGTACGTGATGAACGTCCCACCGGGCCACCCGGCGTTGGTGGTGTCGAGCACGACGCCGTCACCGATGGCGTAGATCGGACCGTACCCGCTGTAGTCGACACCTTGGTCGATCCGCTCCGGCGACAGGGCGCTGATCGCCCGTAACGGATTGGCGTACGTCCCGGGAGCGGGGGCAGGACCGCCTGGAGCCGGTGCCACCAGTGACGCCGGGGTCGGCGTTCTGGTGTCGGCCGCCTGTTGAGCGGCCTGTTGAGCGGCCTGTTGAGCGGCCTGCTCAGCTGCCAGTTGAGCTGCCTGCTCCCGGGCGGCAATCGCTGCCTCCTGGGCCCGGCGCGCCGCCGCCTCCTGCTGAAGCGCGGCGGCGAGCACTGCCTGGAGGTTGCCCTTCACCTGGCTGAGCGTGGTCTGGTCGCTGACCAGCGCTGCCTGCGCCCGTTGCCGGTCAGCGGCCAGGGTGGTGACGAGCTGCGCGGCGTTGGCCGCGGCACTATGGGCGGCCGCCGCCGCCCCGGTCTCGACCTGCTGGTCGTGCCGGTACGTGGCGACAGCCGTGTCGAGCTTTCCTGCTGCCAGACCGGCGTACTCGGTCTGTGCCATCGCCTTGGTCATGCTGCCGGAGTCGAAGAGGGCCAACTCGGGCGAGCTGGCCGACGACGCGGATCCCGACACGTAGGACTCCACCGCCACTCGACGCAACTGGACCAACGCGCTGGCTGCAGCTGACCGATCGGCCGCCAGCCGGGCATCGTCCACCGTCTCGACATGTTGGGCTGCAGCCAATCGAGCCTGTGCCAGGTCCGACTGGCTGACGATCTGCTGGACAGCCGTACCCTGAGCGATGATCTGCTGCTCGATCTGGTTGATGCGCGCCTGGTCCGAGGACGCCTGGCTGGCGCCGGCACGAGCCGGCGACACGACTACCTCCAGCGCCATCAGGCCCAGTAGGGCCAGCACCGCCGCGAGGAGACGGGTCAACCGACGACTCCCGGCTCCCGCAGCACTGCTCCTCTGCATCGTCTCGTGCATCCGGCTCCCACGGTCGTCTGCGGCTTACAGCTACATCACGGAGCTCATTCGCCCCGCACGCCGCCATCCTGGCTCCCACGACCGGTCGGCCCAGGGAGGTGTCGTGACGGCGCGCACGATACCAGCCCCACGGACAGGGATCAACGTTTCGCGGTGTCGCCACCCCACACGACGGTCCCGGACCCGGCCGGCGCACGTGGGCGCCGAGGGCACGTGACCCATCACACCCCTACGGGGTGCCAGACCCATCACACCCCTACGGGGTCCAGACCCATCACACCCCTACGGGGTGCCAGACCGTCTTCGTCTCGACGAAAGCCAGCATCCGACGGGGCGTCGGTGCCTCGCGCCAGTCAACTTCGCTCGCAGATGGCCCGAGCACCCGCTTCACACTGTCCGACGCCAGTTGTTCGAGATCGGTGGCGAGCTCACCCGGGGCACCGCACAGGTCCAACGCATCGACGTCCCGGTGGGAAGCAAGGACGGGACCCACCTCGGGAAGGGAGCCGGTCAACAGGTTGACCACGCCGCCAGGCAGATCAGAGGTGGCGAGCACCTCAGCCAGTGTCACGCCCGGCAACGGGCGGAGCTCGGAGGCCACGACCACGGCGGTGTTGCCGGTCACGATGGCAGGTGCCACGACGCTCACCAGGCCCAGCAGCGACGACGTCTGCGGTGCGGCGATGCCCACCACGCCGGTCGGCTCAGGAACGCTGAAATTGAAGTAGGGCCCGGCAACAGGATTGGACGAGCCGGCAACCTGTGCAACCTTGTCCGCCCAGCCGGCATACCACACCACCCGGTCGATGGCGGCGTCCACGACGGTGCCTGCGGCCCGGGCGCCGGCTCCCTCACTCACGTCTACCGCCTCGACGAACTGGGCCCGCCGGTCTTCGAGCATCTCGGCGATGCGATAGACGATCTGGCCGCGGTTGTAGGCGGTGGCGGCCGCCCATCCGGGCTGCGCCTTGCGCGCTGCCACCACGGCATCCCGAACGTCCTTCCGGGACGCCCGCGCCGCGTTGGCGAGGAAGCCCCCGTCGGCGGCGCGCACTACATAAGTGCGGCCCGACTCCGACCGGGGGAACGCTCCCCCGATGGCCAGCTTGTAGGTCTTGCGCACGCCGATCCGCTCGTCAGGCATCGAGGTACGCCTCCAGGCCGTGACGCCCGCCTTCCCGGCCGAAGCCGGACTCCCGGTAGCCGCCGAAGGGGCTGGTCGGGTCGAAGCGGTTGAACGTGTTGGCCCAGATGACCCCGGCCCGGAGCTGCTGGGCCATCCACAGGATGCGGCTGCCCTTCTCCGTCCAGATCCCGGCGGAGAGCCCGTAGGGCGTGTTGTTGGCTTTCATGACGGCCTCCTCGGGGGTCCGGAACGTGAGCACGGACAGCACCGGACCGAAGATCTCCTCCCGGGCGATGCGGTGGGACGGGGACACGTCGGTGAAGATGGTCGGCGGGAACCAGAAGCCGCGCTCGGGGAGTGCGCAGGGGAGACATAATCAAGAAATGGAAAGAAAATGGACTCCCGGAACTGCCTAATGACCTGTCGGAAATATCAATAAGGGAACGGGAGTAGATTGAATTATATCGATG
>DAHXOD010000006.1 GCA_027365055.1 bacterium | reverse complement strand
CGGTCGGGCCGGTGCTGGGTGCCCCCGGGGCATCTGACGACGCCACGGCAATCAGGTGATCGACGGTCACCCCGAGGGCGGCGGCCTCGGCCAGCAGAATGCGGGCACGAACCAGACGATCCATCACCGAGCCTCCGCGGCCATCTGGGACACCAAATCTTTGAGGAGGCCGGTCCCGGCGAGCACGATGGTAGGAATGGCGGCCGAGCGGGCCGAGACCAGGACTGAGCCCGATGGTCGGGTCGTCCCCCGGAACCATGCCGGCAGGACCAGGCGACCCCGACGATCGATCGGGAGGTTGGCTCCCACAGCACCGGTGCGCAGCACCAGCATGCGCTCACGGCTGACGGCCTGGACCAACAGCTCAGTGCCGAGCAGATGCCTTGCGCCGGACGGGAGGGTCATCCGTCCGATCGGCTCCACACCGGCGATCCAGTGCCGCCACAGCGGCACCTGCGGCTCGCTCCCCAAGTCGGCCAGGAGCGACATCGGCGCCCGGGGTGCAGGGCTCCCAGCTGCGGGAACGGGGTGTTCAAGCGGGGACGGGGAGCCTGGCCCGTCAAATTTCACTTGAGACACCGAATGTTGGGCTGGAACCCAGTGAATGGTGTCGGAGGGGGGACTTGAACCCCCACGCCCTTGCGGGCACCAGCCCCTCAAGCTGGCGCGTCTGCCTATTCCGCCACTCCGACAATGGTCACCGATCGGGGACCGGCAACAGGGGAATCGTAGCGCGACCGGATGCCCTGCTCTGACGGATCACGGCGCCGACACCCGGCGCGTTCCTCGCACACGCTCCGGTGGACGGTCAGGTCCGATGAGCGGCCTTCGGGCTCAGGATCGTCCAGTCGGCCACGTTCCAGAGCAACCCGTCCCTCGACGGGTTGTACTGCACGTTCGTCAGTTGCACTCCATTGGCCACCAACGCCGGTTCCCCGAACAGGGGCAGTGCCACCATCTGGTCCCAAAGTTGGTCGTCGACCTGTGCATACGCAGCGGCGCCGGTGACCGGGTTCAGATCGCGCGCGGCCTGAGAGAACAGCTGGTCGACTTCCGGATCGTTGAAGTTGCTCCAGTTGGCGTCAGCACCACTCCCCGACAAGCTGGCGGACGTGGAGTACCAGCCGGCGGTGGACGTGAGGAAGGCACTGGCCGTGCGCCGCACCAGGGCCATGTCGTAGGAGCCGGTCCGGGCCGCCGCCGTCAGGCCGGCGGGCCCACTGACCGGAACGGTGACCACGGTGAACCCCACCGCCACCAACTGGGCCGCGAGCGCCGTGGCCACCTGGCCGAGCCATGGATCCCCCCGCTCCACCGCCAGCCGCAGGACGAAAGGGACACCGCTCGCATCCACATACCGCCCGTCCACCCCCCGGTGGTAACCAGCGCTGACCATCAGGGTTCCGACCGCGGCCGGATCGGCGACGTCGTACCCGGACGCGGCCGACGAGGCGACGTACGCCCCCTGGGAGGGGACGGCCAGATGATCCTCGATCACCGTCAGGCTCGGATCGACGATGCCGACGGTCTGGGCCAGCAACGCCGTGCGATCGATCCCGTGCGCCACCGCCTCACGCACGATTGCGGACGAGGTGGCAGGTGCGGTGACGTTGAACTCCAATTGCAGAAACGACAGCGAGGGGGCCACCGTGCCCTGTGCATCGGGCAACGACGACACCGCATTCATCGTCCCCGTCCCGAACGTCTCCGGATGGGCGACCATCCGGCTCGACCCGGCCAGAGCCGACAGCCAATCCGGCTGGGGCGTGGCGGCCCGCACCGTCAACCGGTCGAGAGACGGACTGGCACCCCACCACTTGGGGTTGCGCACCAGCACGGCCACTCCCGCCGGAGAGACCGACCGGACCAGGTAGGGACCGGCGGAGAGGACCACCGACGGATTGAACGTGGCAAATCCTCGATTCCATCCGACCCGCTGGGCCACATGCGCCGGGACCATCTCGTGGAACAGCAACCTCCAATCGGTGAACGGCTTGGCGAAGACCACCGTGACCGTTTTGCCTCCGTCACTGCCGGTGACCGAGGCGATGTCGCGATAGCCCAGGGTGGAGGCCACCTGATCCGGATGCCCATGCACGCTGACACCGGTCCCCCGCTGGGACTGCCATGCATAGACGAAGTCGGCGGCGCTCACCGGGACCCCGTCCGACCACACCGCCCGCGGGTCGATGACGTAGTGCACCGTCAGAGGGGACGTGGACGTGACCTCGACACTCGCCAGCAGGTTGCTGTTCAATTCGGTGCCGAGCTTGGGGTTCACGACAAACGCGCTCGGCAGCACCGGGGCAAGCAACGTCGGCGTCGCCGAAGCAGCCCCTGCCGGGGTCCCGGGATTGAACCCATTCCACGCTCGACCCAGATCGACCACCGCGGAACCGCCCGCGGCCGGGACCAGCTGGGAGACCGCGGGCTGGTCGACCTGACTGATCCGGTGCGATCCGACATGGTCGATCACCGCGACCAGCACGATCACCGCGATGATGACCAGCGGGAGCGTCCAGCGCGACCGTCGTTCCGCCCAGAAGGCCGCTAGCCGTCCGTGGCGCCCGACCGGTGCGGCGCCACCGGGGGTCACTGCAGACGGAGGATGAGGATCAGGTTGGTGAACCCGAAGATGACCGCCACCGTGATGGTGATGCGGTCGAGGTTCTTCTCCACCACGGTGGAACCGGCCGCCGCGGTGCCGACCGAGCCGCCGAACATGTCGGAGAGGCCGCCACCCTTGCCACTGTGCATCAGGACGAGGAAGATCAGTGCCAGGCACGCCAGGATCTGCACCACCACAATCACTGCCGTCAACACGTCGACTCGTTCCTTCCGATCTGCACCGACCCAAAGGGTAGCAAACCCAAGCGACCGGTCAGGCCGCGGCGGTCACGATGTCGACGAATGCCGCCGCATCGAGGCTGGCACCCCCGACCAGCAGCCCGTCGACATCCTCGCCGGCCATCAAGGAACTGGTGTTGGCCGGCGACACCGATCCGCCGTACTGAATGCGGACGGTGTCCGCCGCCTGGTCACCCGAGGCAGTCCGGACCAAGTCGCGGATCCACCGGCATGCCTCCTGGGCATCATCGGGGGTGGCGGCCCGTCCGGTGCCGATCGCCCAGACCGGCTCGTAGGCGATGACTACCGTTCCGGTGACGGCGGGGCCCAGGGCCGAGGTGATCGGCGCCAGCTGGGCAGCCAGGCGATCGCGGGCTGCACCGGCTTCGCGCTCCTCTTCGGTCTCTCCCACGCAGCACACTGGGATCATCCCGTTGCGCACCACCGCCGACGCTTTGGCCGCCACCAGCTCGTCGGTCTCCCCGAACAGGCGGCGCCGCTCAGAGTGGCCGACGATCACCGAGGTCACGTGCAACCTGGCCAGCATGCGGGGGCTGACCTCGCCGGTGAACGCGCCGGCGTCTTCGATCGCGCAGTTCTGCGCACCGAGGGACACCGGAATCCCCTCCGCCTCCACCACCGTCTGTACCGACCGGAGATCGGTGAACGGGGGATGAATGGTCACATCGACCGCGGCAGCAGCACGGGGCGTCAGCCGAAGGCCCAGGGATCTGGCCGCGTGGATGGCCTCGAAGTGGTCGAGGTTCATCTTCCAGTTGCCGCTGACGATCGGTCGCCGGGTGGCACTCACCGGAGCGAACGCGTTCTGGTCGGCGCCGCACCGGGCCGGGGTGCATTCGAGGCGCCGCGGAGCGCTGCGAGACCGGGGAGGTCGCCGTGCTCGATCAGCTCGAGGGACGCACCACCTCCGGTCGAGATGAAGTCGACCTGATCGGACAGTCCCAGCGCGTCGACGGCCGCGGCGCTGTCTCCCCCACCGACGACGGTGAACCCGTCGCAGGTGGCGACCGCTTGGGCGATGCCCCTGGTGCCGGCGGCGAACCGGCTGTCCTCGAACACTCCCATCGGGCCGTTCCACAACACGGTGCCCGCAACGGCGATCTCACGCGCGTAGCGCTCGACCGTCTCGGGGCCGATATCCAGCCCGGTCCAGCCGTCGGGCACGTCCCTCCCCACCAGGCGCAGCCGACCGTCCTGGCAGCCGTCTCCGAACCTCGCTCCAGGCTCGAGCGCCATCGTGTCGTGTGGGATCAGGATCGCCTTCCCCGTGGCGAGCAGTGCGGCGCAGTCGTCGATCCGATCCTGGTCGACCATCGACCCGCCGACCTGGTGGCCGGCAGCGGCCAAGAAGGTGAAGGCCATGCCCCCGCCGACCAGCAGGACGTCGACCCGGTCGATCAGCGCGCTGAGAACCCCCAGTTTGTCGGCGACCTTGGCTCCCCCGACGACCGCCACGAATGGCCGGCGGGGGGTGACAAGCAGGCCACCCAGCACCTCCAGCTCGCGCTGGAGGAGGAGCCCGGCTGCGCTCGGGATCTGCCGCGGGGGCCCCACCACCGATGCGTGCGAACGGTGGCATACCCCGAACGCCTCGTTGACATAGGCATCGTGCCCGTTGACCAACTTGGCCACAAAGTCGGGATCGCAGCCGGTCTCTCCCGGGTCGAAACGGAGGTTCTCGAGCAGCTCGACCCTGGGGGCGAGCTCGGCCAGGCGGTCCCGCACCGGAGTCATCTCCCACCGGGCATCGGGTACACCGTCAGGGCGTCCGAGGTGGGTGCACGCGGTCACCCGCGCACCTTGGTCGAGCAGGTACTCGATGGTCGGAACCGCGGCGCGCATGCGGAAGTCGTCCGCCACCGTCGCCACCGCGCCGCCCTCGGCCCGGAGAGGCACGTTGAAATCGACGCGGACCAGCACGCTTGCCCCGTCGAGCGCCGGGAGGTCTCCGAGCAACGGAAGCCCTCGCAGGAGCGGGTTGAAGCTGCCGGTCGACGTCATGATGATTTCCCCTCCGGCCGGCGCGTCAGGCGCCGGCACCGCCCACGATCAGCGACAAGTCGACGAGGCGGTTCGCATAGCCCCATTCGTTGTCGTACCAGCCTTGCACCTTCACCAGCGAGATCCCCGAGGCCGACGGCATCACCATGGTGAGCCCGGCATCGAACGTGCACGACGCCGGATTGCCGACGATGTCCGACGAGACGATCGGGGCCTCGGTGTAGTCGAGCACCCGGGAGAGCGGCCCGAACCCAGCCGCCGAGGCGAACGCCTGGTTCACCTGGTCGACGGTCACCGAACCGGGAACCACGGCGGTAAAGTCCGTGATGGAACCGTCGGCGACCGGCACCCGCAACGCGGCGCCGTCGAGCCTTCCCTCCATCAGCGGCAGTACCAGCTTGGTGGCCCGGGCCGCGCCCGACGACGCCGGGACGATATTGACCGGAGCCGACCGAGCCCGTCGCAGATCCTTGTGCGGCAAATCGAGCAGGTTCTGGTCGTTGGTGAACGCATGCACGGTCGTCATCAGGCCCGACTCGACCCCGAACGCGTCGTCGAGCACTTTGACCAGAGGGACGAAGCAGTTGGTGGTGCACGACGCATTGGACACCACGACGTGGGATTCCGGATCGAACTGGTGGTCGTTGACTCCGACCACGAAGGTCGCATCGACATCGGTCGCAGGGGCGGAGACGATCACCCGCGAGGCGCCCCCTTCCAGATGGGCCGCGGCCGTCGCCCGCGAGGTGAAGAGTCCGGTCGCTTCGACCACCACGTCCACTCCGAGCTCGCCCCAGGGGAGTGCCGACGGGTCGCGCTCTCCCAGCACCCGGATGCCCTTCCCGTCGAACTCGATCCGATCGGAGACGGCCGCCACCTCGGAGCCGAAGCGGCCGTGGGTCGAGTCATAGGCCAGCAGATGGGCCAGGGTCGCGGCCGAGGTGAGGTCGTTGACCGCGACCACCTCGACGTCAGCTCCGAGCGCCCGGACGGCGCGCACGTAGTTGCGCCCGATCCGACCGAACCCGTTGATCCCGACCCGAACGGTCATGGCTCCACTACCTCATTCCGTCCGGCAAGCACTGGCCGGACACGATCGTTGCTCCAACCCGGGAGCGCATCGGCGATGCGATCTCCCCTGGTTCCGTGGATCCCGGTGATCCGCAGCGACAAAGCTAGGGCAAACGGGACCACCGGGTCGTCACCCGAGCAGATCGGCGAGGACGTTCGCCAGTTTCGCCGGGTCGTGGGCGAGCCCATTGGGCCTGGCCAGGTCGCCGGTGACCACCGGCACGCCGGGCTCGCCAAGGGCCATGCCCGCGAGGTCGGCCACCGCGACGTCGACGTGCACGCCGTGGGCGACCAGGGCAGCGAGGTGCATACCCACGTCGAACCCGGCCGTCTCGGGTTCCTGGGGGCGGAGATTGCACACATACGCGGTCCGGGCCCGAGTGCGACGGACGGCGTCGAGCACGCCGGGCACCACCACGGCGGCGAGCACGCTGGTGTACAGCGAACCGGGTCCGATCACGATCAGGTCGGCCTCCTCGATCGCGTCGATCGCCTCCGGCGGAGACGGTGCGTCGGGTGGCACCAGGGTCACCTGCCGTAGACCGGTCATCTCCATCACCGCCACCTGGCCCGCCACCTGGCCCAGCTCCGAGGTCGCTTCGAGCACGACCGGCGTGGACGTCGCCGGCAGCACCCGCCCGCGCACGCCCAGCAAGCGGCACGCCTCGTCGATGCCGGCGACGGTGTCGCCGGCAACCTCCATCAGCCCGGCCAGGATCAGGTTGCCGAGCGCGTGGCCGGCCAACTCCTGTTCGGTGAACCGGTGGGCGAACGCCCGGGCCAGCAACGAGCCGGGCTCGGCCAGAGCCACCATGCACTTGCGCAGGTCCCCCGGCGCCACGATGTCGAGCAGCTCGCGCAGCCGTCCGGAGGATCCGCCGTCGTCGGCGACCGACACCACCGCGGTGACCGCGTCGGTGAGGGTCCGCACGGCACGGAGGGTCGCCGCCAGCCCGTGGCCACCCCCGATCGCCACCACCCGGATCTGGTCTCCGCCGGACCGATTCACCGGTCGACGTCGCGGTGGAACACGGCGGCGGGGACGCCGCGGGCACCGAGCCGTCGGCCGAGCTCCTCGGCCAGCACCACCGAACGGTGCCGCCCCCCGGTACAGCCCATCGCCACGGTCAGGTAGGACTTCCCCTCCCGCACGTACGCCGGGAGGAGCATGTCGAGCAGGTCCTCGAGCTTTTCGAGGAACGCGGCGGTCTCCGGCCGTTCGAGCACGTACGCCCGGACCGGCGCTTCGAGCCCGCTGTGGCTGCGAAGCGCCTCGTCCCAGTACGGGTTGGGAAGGAACCGGCAATCGAAGAGGAGATCCACGTCGATGGGCACGCCGTGCTTGAACCCGAAGGAGAGGATCGACGTGCGCATGGTGGCCCCGGCATCCTCCTCGCCGAACACCTCGAGCAACCGGGACCGAAGCTGGTTGGTGTTCAGGTCGCCGGTGTCCACGACCAGGTCGGCACGGTCCCGGAGGTCGGCGAGGAGCCGTCGCTCGTCGCTCACCGACTCCTCCACGCCGCGAGCCACCTGAGGGTGACGCCTCCGGGTTCCTTCGAACCGGCGGATCAGCACGTCGTCGGCGGCGTCGAGGAACAGGATCCGCACGCGGTGGCGGCCGGCGCGGAGGGCGTCGATCGCCGGCAGCACGTCGTCGAGCTCCCCGCCACCCCGACCGACGACCAGCGCCACCCGCTCCATCTCCGACCCCGCGCCGTCCACCAGCTCGGACACTTTCGAGATCAGGGCGGGGGGCATGTTGTCGATCACGAACCATCCAAGATCCTCGAGGGTGGCCGCCGCCGTCGAGCGCCCCGCCCCGGACATGCCGGTGACCACCAGGTATTCGCTCACTCCCCCACCTTCCCACGACTCCCCCGGGCCGATCCACGCCGGGCCGTTGGTCCGCGCTCCGGTGAGAGCGGGGTGTGGAGCCGATCGAACACCGCCGCGCCGACCGCGGCCGGCAACCAGGTCACCCCGGTCAGCTCGTCCTTCGACAGGGCGCGCAAAGCGGTCAGCCCACCGAACTGGTCGAGCAGGCGGGTACGCCGCTTCGGCCCGAGGCCCTCGATCCCGTCGAGCACACCGGTGGTCATGCGGGCCCCGCGCCGTGCGCGGTGGTGCGAGATGGCGAACCGGTGGGCCTCGTCGCGGAGCTGCTGCAGGAGGTAGAGGGCCTCGGACTGGCGGGGAAGCCGGATCGGCTGGTCGCGACCGGGCACGAACACCTCTTCGAAACTCTTGGCCAGCGAGGCGATGGGCACCCGGTCGGTCAGCCCAAGACGGGCGAGCACCCGCACCCCGACATGGAGCTGTCCCAACCCGCCGTCGAGCAGCAGCAGCTGCGGCGGGTAGGCGAACCTCCGACGGGACCGCTCCGAGGCGGGTTCCTCGCGCTCGTCCTCCACCAGCGCCGTCAACCGGCGGGACAGCACCTCCTCCATGGCCGCGTAGTCGTCGTTGCCGTCCACGGTGACCACGTTGAACCGTCGGTAGTCGCTCTTCTTCGCCAACCCGTCCTCGAACACCACCATCGAACCCACGTAATCGGTGCCCTGCAGGTGGCTCATGTCGTAGCACTCGATGCGCAGCGGGGCCACGGGAAGCGACAGCTCCCGCTGCAGGGCCTCGAGGGCGCGTGCCCGGCTGTTGTGGTCCGACGTCCGCTGCAGGCGGTGCCGGCGGAACGCTTCTGCTGCGTTGCGCTCGACCGTCTGTTGCAGCGCCCGCTTCGCACCCCGCAGGGGAACCCGGAGCGCGACGGCTCCCCCCCGGCGTTCCGCCAGGTAGGACCGGACCGCGTCGGCGTCCTCGGGGAGCACCGGGACGAGGATGCTGCCCGGGACGCCGGCGGCCGGATCGGCGTAGACATCCACCAGCACCCGGGCCATCAGGGCGGAAGCCGACAGATCCTCGACCTTGTCGACCAGGATCCCGAGTCGGCCGACCACCTTCCCCGAACGCACGTGGAAGACCTGCACCGCGGCCTCGATCTCGTCCTCGACCATGCCGATCACGTCCACGTCCTCACCGGTCGCCAGCTCCATCTGACGCACCGCATCGGCCGAACGGACCGCTTCGAGCTTGTCGCGCCAGACGGACGCCCGCTCGAACTCGAGGGCCGACGCGGCGGCCCGCATCGACTCCTCGAGCCCGCGCTCGAGCGCGCTCGTCTCGCCCCCGAGGAACACCATCAGGTCGGCGACCATCCGGTCGTACTCCTCCCGCCCCACCTCGCCGGCGCACGGTCCCGAGCAGCGGTCGATGTGGAAGAGCAGGCACGGTCGCCCCAGCCGCTCGTGCCTCCGGAACTTTCCGTCGGTGCACGTCCGTAGCGGGTACGAGCGCAGCAGCAGATCGAGCGTCTCGCGGATCGCCCCGACGTTGGGGTACGGGCCGAAATAGCGCACCCCCGATCGCTTCCGCCCCCGGACCACCGCCGGCCGGGGCCAGGTATCTGCGACGGTGACCGCCAGCCACGGGTAGCTCTTGTCGTCCTTCAGTCGCACGTTGTACCGGGGCTGCCAACGCGAGATCAGGTTGTGCTCGAGCAGCAGGGCCTCGGCCTCGCTGTTGACCACCATCCACTCGACCCGGTCCGACTGCGCCACCATCTGTGCGGTCCGGGGCGCCAGGGCGGAGGGATCCTGAAAGTAGGAACCGAGCCGTTGGCGGAGGGACTTGGCCTTCCCGACGTAGAGCACCCGGCCGTCCTGATCGAGGAACTGATAGGAGCCGGGTGCATCCGGGATCGAGCCGGCGGGAGGTCGTCGCACCACTGCTCCAGTGTGCCCCGAGCGCGTGGTCCACCGTACGGGCCGCGATCGGGGGCGCTGCCGCCTACACTGGCCATGCGCCGGCCTGGACTCCGGCGCATGGTCTCCGGTCACCCGGAGACGCACGACCTGACATCAGGCGACACCGTGACTCCGGGGCCGACATCCCCGCGGACGGGCGACCAGGCTGTCCCCGCCGGCTCTCGACGGAGCACACCGAGGAACCAGGAGACGACATGGTCCGACTGCAGACGGCGCTCCCCGACCGCTACTCCACCGCGACCCCCGAGGCGCTCGCCGATTGGATCGGCGCCGCCAAGTCGGTGCTCGGGTCCCGGGTCCTGGTCCTCGGCCACCACTACCAGCGAGATGAGGTGATGGCCTGGGCCGACGCCCGCGGCGACTCGTTCGCGCTGTCACGGATCGCCGCGGAGCAGTCCCAGGCCGAGTACATCGTGTTCTGCGGCGTGCACTTCATGGCCGAGTCGGCCGACATCCTCACCGGTGACCACCAGCAGGTGCTGCTCCCCGACCTGAACGCCGGGTGCTCGATGGCGGACATGGCCGACATCGACGCGGTGGAAGAGGCGTGGACCGTGTTGGCCTCGGCCACCGACGTCGAACGGGTGGTTCCGGTCACCTACATGAACTCCTCCGCCGCCCTCAAAGCGTTCGTCGGTCGCCACGGGGGCGTGGTGTGCACCTCGTCCAACGCCCGTGCCGTTCTGGCCTGGGCGATCGGAACGCGGGGGGAACGGGACGGGCAGGGCGACCAGGTCCTGTTCTTCCCCGACCAGCATCTCGGGCGCAACACCGGGTTCGCCCTGGGATACGGCCACGACGACATGGCCGTCTGGGACCCCGGCCTCGAACGGGGAGGCCTGGACGGCGAGTCGATCAAGGGCCGCGCCCTCCTGCTCTGGAAGGGCCACTGCTCGGTCCACCAGCGATTCCGGCCGGCACAGCTGGCCGCCTTCCGTGAGGCGCACCCCGACGGCATCACCGTGGTGCACCCGGAGTGCTCCCACGACGTCGTGGAGGCAGCAGACCTGGTGGGCTCGACCGATTTCATCATCGACGCGGTGGCCAACGCCCCCGACGGGGCGGTCATCGGCGTGGGAACCGAGATCCACCTGGTCAACCGCCTGGACGCCGAGCACCCCACCAAGACGGTCCAGTCGCTCGATCCCCAGGTCTGCCCCTGCTCGACCATGTTCCGCATCGACGCCGCCCACCTGGCGTGGATCCTCGAGGGACTGGTGGCCGGCGAGGTGCGCAACCGGATCCGCGTCGACGAGGACACTGCGGTGTGGGCCCGGGTGGCGTTGGAACGGATGCTCGCCACCGTCTGAGCGGCGGCGCCGCGGGCTATGTCTGAGCGGCGGAGCCGCGGGCTATGTCTGAGCGGCGGAGCCGCGAGCTACGTGACGACCGGGGCCTTGCGGCGCCGCGAGCTACGTGGCGACCGGGGCCTTGCGGCGTCGCGTGACGGCCGCCGCCTTCCCCGGCTTCGTCGACCGCTTGCTCACCGGTTCGACCGGACCGAGCACCGGTGCCAGCACCGCGCCGGTGTGCCCGGGGAGCGCGGCCACCTGCTCCGGGGTTCCGGTCGCCACGATCACCCCGCCCCCGTCACCGCCCTCGGGACCGAGATCGATGATCCAGTCGGCGCTCTTCACCACGTCGAGGTTGTGCTCGATCACGACGACCGTGTTCCCCTGATCGACCAGACGGCTCAGCACGTCGAGGAGCTTGCGCACGTCGTCGAAGTGCAGACCGGTGGTCGGTTCGTCGAGGACGTAGAAGGTGCGCCCGGTCGATCGCCGGCTCAGCTCCGATGCGAGCTTGACTCGCTGTGCCTCACCCCCGGAGAGGGTCGGAGCCGGCTGTCCCAGCCGGACGTACCCGAGGCCGACGTCGACCAGTGTCTGCAGGTGCCGTGCGATCGGGGGCTGCTTGGCGAAGAACGACAGCGCCTCCTCGCACGACAGGTCGAGCACGTCGGCGATCGTCTTTCCCCGGAACGTGACCTCGAGGGTGTCCCGGTTGTACCGGGCGCCGTGACAGACCTCGCAGGGGACGTAGACGTCGGGGAGGAAGTGCATCTCGATGCGGATGGTCCCGTCCCCCGAGCAGGCCTCGCACCGGCCGCCCTTGACGTTGAAGGAGAACCTTCCCGGCAGGTAGCCCCGCACCTTCGCTTCCGGGGTCTGGCTGAACAGCTTGCGGATGTGGTCGAACACCCCGCTGTAGGTGGCCGGGTTCGAGCGGGGGGTCCGTCCGATGGGCGCCTGGTCGACCTCCACCACCTTGTCGACGTGCTCGACGCCGGCGATGGAGCGGTGGAGTCCGGGCACGGCCTTCGAGCGGTGCACCTGGTGGGCCAACGAGCGGAGCAGGATGTCGTTGACCAACGTGGACTTGCCCGATCCGGAGACGCCGGTGACCGCCACCAGGCAACCCAGGGGGAAGGCGGCGTCGACGTCGCGGAGATTGTGCTCGCGGGCGCCGTGGACGGTCAGGAACGTGCCGTTCCCCGGCCGGCGGCGGGCGGGAACGGGGATGGTGCGCCGGCCCGACAGGTACAGGCCGGTGACCGATTCGCCGTTGGACTCGAGACCCCCGGGTCCGGTGACCGGTCCGGAGTGCACGATCCGACCGCCGTGCTCGCCGGCTCCAGGACCCACGTCGACCACGTGGTCGGCCACCCGGATGGTCTCCTCGTCGTGCTCCACCACGATCACGGTGTTGCCCAGGTCGCGCAGGCGCAGCAACGTGCCGATCAGCCGCTGGTTGTCGCGTTGGTGGAGGCCGATCGAGGGCTCGTCGAGGACGTACAGCACTCCGACCAGCCCGCTGCCGATCTGGCTGGCCAACCGGATCCGCTGCGCCTCCCCACCCGAGAGCGTGGCGGCGGCACGGGCCAGCGTGAGGTAGTCGAGCCCGACGTCGAGGAGGAACTGCATGCGTTCGCGTACCTCGCGGAACACCCGGTCGGCGATCAGGTGCTCGCGGTCGGTCAGTGCGAGGGTCCCGACCATCTCGACGGCCTTGGCGATCGGGAGCGAGCAGAGCTCGAAGATCGACAGGCCGCCCACGGTGATCGCCAGTGATTCGGGGCGGAGCCGCGACCCTCCGCAGTCCGGGCAGGGCACTTCGCGCAGGTACGCCTCGAGATTGTCGCGGAGGAAGTCCGACTCGGCCTCGCGGTGACGCCGCTTGATCCAGGGGACGATCCCCTCGTAGCTGGTGTGGAACGAGCGTTGACGGCCGTAGCGGTTCTTGTACTTGAGATGGACCTGCTTGGTGCCGGCCCCGTACAGGACGAGCTTGCGGTGCGCCTTCGAGAGATCCTCCCAGGGGGTCTCGGTGGAGAACCCGCCCAGCTCGGCCACGGCGCCCACCACCCGGGCGAAGTACTCGCTGCGGGCGCCGGACCAGGGGGCGAGCGCACCGCCGGCGAGCGAGCGGCCCGGGTCCGGGACCACCAGGTCGGGATCCACCTCGAAGGTGGTGCCGAGGCCGGCGCACGCCGGACAGGCCCCGTAGGGGGAGTTGAACGAGAAGCTCCGCGGCGCCGGGTCCTCGAAGCTGGTGCCGCAGTGGGTGCATGCCAGGTGCTGGCTGAAGGTGATCGCCTCCCCCTCGGTGCCGTCCGGCTCCACGACGACCAGCTCCGCCACCCCCTCGGCCAGCGCCAGGGCCGTCTCGATCGACTCGGTCAGCCGGTGCCGGATCTCCCCCCGGCGCACCAGTCGGTCGACGACCACCTCGATCGAGTGCTGCTCGTAGCGCGCCAGGTCGACCGCCGCCCGATCCGCCAGCTCGACGGCGACGCCGTCTACCCGCACGCGGGCGAACCCCTGGGTGGCCAGGTCGTCGAGGAGCGTGCTGTACTCCCCCTTCCGGCCCCGGACCACCGGCGCCAGCACCAGGAAGCGGGTGCCTTCCTCGAACGCCAGGATCCGGTCGACGATCTGCTGGGGGCTCTGGCGGGCGACCGGACGCCCGCAGGTCGGGCAGTGGGGCTTCCCGATGCGGGCGTAGAGCAGGCGGAGGTAGTCGTAGACCTCGGTGACCGTCCCCACCGTGGAGCGCGGATTGCGCGAGGCGGACTTCTGGTCGATGGCGATCGCCGGAGAGAGACCTTCGATGAAGTCCACGTCGGGCTTGTCCATCTGCCCGAGGAATTGACGCGCGTAGGCCGACAGCGATTCGACGTAGCGGCGCTGGCCCTCCGCGTAGATGGTGTCGAACGCCAACGACGACTTGCCGGAGCCGGACAGTCCGGTGAAGACGATCAGCCGGTCACGCGGGAGGTCGAGCGAGACATCTTGGAGGTTGTGCTCCCGCGCCCCCCGCACCACCAGTCGATCAGCCATGGCGGCGAGGATACCGGTGCGGGTCCCCTTCCTCGTCGGCCAGCACCGGGGTACCGTCGACCGGATCGGTCGCCAGCAGCACCCGGAGCTCCGCGATCTCGTCGCGCAGGAGGGCCGCCTCCTCGAAACGGAGCTCTTCGGCGGCCCGCAGCATCTCGGCGTCGAGCTGGTGCACCAGGCTCGACAGCTCGTCCGCATCCGCGCCGATCGCGCCGGCCAGCTCGGCGGCGACCGCCCTCGGATCGACCCCACCGGGCCTTCTGCGCCCGTCGCCGCCGGAGGAGCGCGCCGCCCCGGCGGGGCGCCTGGCTCCGAGCGGGCTGGTGTCCCGCACCCGCTCGAGGATGTCGGAGACCGACTTGACGATGGTGACCGGGTCGATGCCGTGTGCCTCGTTGTAGGCGATCTGACGGGCGCGCCGGCGCTGGGTCTCCCCGATCGCCCTGGTCATCGAGTCGGTGACCGTATCGGCGTACATGACCACGCGCCCGTCGACGTTGCGGGCGGCCCGGCCCATGGTCTGGATCAGCGACGACCCCGATCGGAGGAAGCCCTCCTTGTCGGCGTCAAGGATCGCCACCAGAGCGACCTCTGGGAGGTCGAGCCCCTCGCGCAGCAGGTTGATCCCCACCAGTACGTCGAAGGTGCCCAGCCGCAGCTCCCGGAGCAGTTCGACCCGTGCCATGGTGTCCACGTCGGAGTGGAGGTACTCGACCTTGACGCCCTGCTCCCGCAGGTAGTCCGTGAGATCTTCGGCCATGCGTTTGGTCAGCGTGGTCACCAGTACCCTCGAGCCGGCGGCGACCGTGGTGTCGATGCGGGCCCGCAGGTCGTCGATCTGTCCCACCGTCGGGCGGATGTCCACCTCCGGGTCGAGCAGGCCGGTCGGGCGGATGACCTGCTCGACCACCTGGGCGCTGTGCTCGAGCTCCCAGGGGCCGGGCGTGGCGGAGAGCATCACCACCTGGCCGGTGCGCTCGAGGAACTCCTCGAAGCGGAGCGGGCGGTTGTCGAGCGCCGAAGGGAGGCGGAAGCCGTGATCGACCAGGGTCTCCTTGCGCGACCGGTCCCCGGCGTACTGCCCCCGCAGCTGAGGGATGGCGACGTGGCTCTCGTCCAGCACCACCAGAAAGTCGTCGGCGAAGAAGTCGAGCAGGGTGAACGGCGCCTCGCCGGGCCGGCGGCCATCGAGGTGACGGCTGTAGTTCTCGATCCCGCTGCACACGCCGGTCTCCGCCAGCATCTCGAGGTCGTACTCGGTCCGCATCCGGAGCCGCTGGGACTCGAGAAGCTTGCCGGCCGCGTCGAGCTCGGCCAACCGGGTCCGGAGCTCGGCCTCGATCCCGACCACCGCCCGGCGGAGCTTCTCGTCACCTGTCCCATAGTGGGTGGACGCGAACACCACCAACTCGTCGAGTTCGTCGCCGATCTCCCCGGTGGTCACGTCGAAAGACCGGATCCGCTCGACGGTGTCCCCGAAGAACTCGATCCGCACCGCCCGTTCCTCGTACGCGGGGTGAATCTCCACGGTGTCGCCCTTGGCCCGGAACTGGCCGCGGGTCACGGCGACGTCGTTGCGCGAGTACTGCAGCTCGACCAGTCGCCGGAGCAGCGAGCGCTGCTCGTACTCCTCGCCGGGTCGGAGGACGACGATCCGGTCCCGGTACTCGTCGGGCGATCCGAGACCGTAGATGCACGACACCGACGCCACCACGATGGTGTCGGGCCGCAGGAGCAGCGACGAAGTACTGGCATGGCGGAGCCGGTCGATCTCGTCGTTGATCGACGAGTCCTTCTCGATATAGGTGTCCGAGGAGGGAACGTACGCCTCCGGTTGGTAGTAGTCGTAGTAGGAGACGAAGTACTCGACCCGGTTGTGGGGGAAGAACCCCTTCAGCTCGGCCGCCAGCTGAGCGGCCAGCGACTTGTTGGGCTCGATGACCAGGGTCGGCCGTTGCACCCCTTCGATGGTCCAGGCGATGGTGGCGGTCTTCCCCGATCCGGTGATCCCGAGAAGGGTCTGGTACCGATCGCCCCGCTGGATTCCGGCCACCAGCGAGTCAATGGCCTGCGGCTGGTCTCCCGACGGTTGGAAGGGGGAAACGACTTCGAACGCCGGCACCCTCCGATGGTACCGGGAGGGCTCAGACCGCCCGGCGCGCACCCCCCAGGGTCCGGAGCGCCGCCCAGGCCCGATCGACCTCTCGGGTCAGCAGGTCCAGGTCACCGGAATTGTCGACGACGATGTCGGCGACGGCCAGCCGTGCGCTCCGGTCGGGCTGGGCCGCGATCCGCGCCGCCGCATCCTCGCCGGACATGCCGCGCTGCGTGGTCAGTCGTCCCAGCGCGGTCTGGACCGGCGTGTCGACCACCACGACCACGTCGAGCGACAACAGCTCGCGGTGCTCGTCGCGCAGCAGGGGGATGTCGAGCACCACCACCTCGTCGGTTCCGTCGTAGCTGGCCTTGCGTTCGAGCATGGCGACTCCGATGGCGGGGTGGGTGATCGCATTCAGGTCGGCCAACGCCTCCGGATCGCCGAAGACCAGTGCAGCCACGGCCGGACGGTCGATCGTCCCGTCCGGCGCCACCACCTCGGTGCCGAAGCGATCGACGAGGGCCTGGTAGGCCGGGGCGCCCGGCTCGACCACCTCCCGGGCGATGCGATCGGCATCGACCAGCACCGCTCCCCGCTCGACCAGCATGCCGGCGACCGTCGACTTGCCCGAACCGATCCCTCCGGTCAGCCCTACCGCAAGCACCGCATGGCCTCCCTTCGTGCTGTTGGCCTGCCGGCACGAACCGGCACCAGGCTCCACACCCTAGGTCGATGTCGTCGCGGCGCACCGCAGGCTCAGCGGCGGTTCACCACGTCGGCGAACTTTCTTTCCCCATGACCTCGACCCGGCGACTGGTGAGCGGTAACCTGCCGGAGACCCGCCCGGAAGGGACGGTTGAAGGACGTGAGGGGGCACCCGCCGAACAGGTCGGTCTCACCGGAGCGAACATGGGAACATGGCCAGACCTGCCGGGAGAGCCGGCGGGTGGACGAAGGGGGAAACCGGATGACGATGCCCGAGCCGATCAGTCGGAGGAGCTTTCTTTCGAGGAGCGCAGTCGCCGGGGGCGCCGTGCTCCTGGGCGCCGGAAGCGCCACCGGGCTGGCCGCCTGCTCGTCGTCCTCGAGCAGCACGGCGGGGACCAAGGCGCAGAGCGGCACCGCGGGGATCAATCACGGGACGCCCAAGCGCGGGGGCACCGCCATCATCGGCAACGACGCCGACATCGACGGCTTCTACCCCCCGAGCAACCACTGGGACAACAACGGCTTCCTCTACGCCAACTGCATCTACGACCCGTTGATGGCCGTGGCGGCTGACGGGAGCATCCAGCCCTACCTCTGCAAGTCGATGACGCCCAACGCCGACTACACGGTGTGGACGATGACACTTCGCCCCGGCATCCAGTTCCACGACGGCAGCGCGCTGGACGCCACCGTGGTCAAGAACAACTACGACGCGCTCCAGGCCTCGCTCCTCACCGGACTGGCACTCAAATTCCTGAAGAACGTGACGGTGGTCGACTCGATGACCGTCAACTTCAACCTCAACGAGCCCTACGTCCCCCTCCCCGCCGGACTCGCCACCCAGGTCGGCTACATGGTGAGCCAGTCGATGATCGACGCCGAGAAGGGCGGCAACTCGAACCCCACCCCGGTCGGGACCGGACCCTTCGTCTACTCGTCGTGGCTACCCAACAACCACTTCACCGCGGTCCGCAACCCCCACTACTGGAGGTCCGGCTACCCGTACCTCGACCAGATCACCTTCCGGCCCATCCCCGACCACTCCCAGCGGGTCGCCACCCTCCAGTCCGGCGGCGTCGACCTGATCGTCTCGACCGACCCGGTCACCATCACCCAGTTCCAGGGTCAATCCAGCTACCAGGTCGTCGACAGCCTGTCGGACACCCTGGGGGAGCCCGACATGAGCTTCATCATGCTGAACTGCCTCGCCGCCCCGATGGACGACCTGCGCATCCGCCAGGCGCTCGCCAAGGGGATCAACTACCCGGCGTTCGCCAAGCTGTTCGACTCCGGGCTGAACCTCGCCACCACCGGCCTCTTCCCCCCAGGCTCCAAGTACTTCAGCCAGACCGGCTATCCGACCTACGACCCTGCCGCGGCCAAGGCCCTGGTCAAGGCGTACACGGCCGAGAAGGGTACCCCCACGTTCGACCTGGCCACCGTCACGGACGCTCGCCTCACCCGGGTGACCCAGGTCCTCCAGTCCATGTGGCAGGCCATCGGGTGCAAGGTCAACCTCCAGGCCATCGAACAGGCCCAGCTCATCTCCAACACCATCGTCGGCAACTACCAGGCGGTCACCTACGAGCAGTTCGCCGCCCCGGACCCGAGCATCAACTACGTATGGTGGAGCACAACCACCGTGGCGCCGGTGGGGAAGATCGCCCTCAACTTCGCCCGTAACTCCGACCCGCAGATCGAGGCCGCGCTGGTCACCGGGCGTTCGTCCTCCAACCCGTCCGACGTCATCGCCGCGTACCAGAAGGTCAACGAACGGCTGGCGGTCGACCTCCCCTACCTCTGGCTGGGCCGCACCTCCTGGTCGGCGGTGGCCGACTCCCGCATCCAGAACTTCGCCGGCACGATCCTCCCGGGGGGGAAGCCGGGGAAGGGGTTCGACAACGGGTCGTTCTTCAGCACCCAGATCTGGATGGAGGGGTAGGCACCGGGAACCGGCCCGAGCCACGCACACATGCTCGCCTACCTCGCCAAGCGACTGGGGCAACTGGTCGTCGTCGGGTTCATCATCTCGATCCTGGTGTTCCTTCTGGTGCACCTCCTCCCGGGGGATCCGACGGTGGTCATCCTGGGTCCCAACGACACCGCCCACAACCGCGCCCTGCTCCTCGCCCAGCTCGGGCTGAACAAGCCCCTCTACCAGCAGTACTGGATCTGGATCAGCCACGTCTTCAGCGGCAACCTCGGCGAGTCCTACGTCACCCACGAGTCGGTCGGCCACATCATCGCCACCGGGTTCCCCATCGACCTGGAGCTCATCATCGTGTCCCAGGTGGTGGCGTTCGCGGTGGCGATCCCGCTGGCGCTGTTCACCGCCCGGCGCCCCAACCGCCCGGTGGACAACGTAGCGACCACCGGGACGTTCGGGTTGCTCGCCCTGCCCCCGTTCGTGATCGCCCCGGTCTTCGTGGCCGTCTTCGCCGTAGCCCTGAAGTGGTTCCCGGCGACCGGCTACACCTCGTTCACCACCGACCCGGCCACCAACATCCACGACATGATCCTTCCGGGGCTGGCGCTGACCGCGGCCTCGATCGCCGTCTACTACCGGCTCCTCCGGTCGGACCTGATCAGCACCCTCCAAGAAGACTTCATCACCATGGCCCGTTCCAAGGGCCTCTCCAACCGCTACATCATGATGCGCCACGCTTTCCGGCCGTCCACCTTCTCCCTGATGGCGGCGGCCGGCGTCAACATCGGTGCCCTGCTGGCCGGCACGTTCATCGTCGAGTACCTCTTCGCCATGAACGGCCTGGGCTACTCGATCGTCGTGGCCGTCCAGCAACGCGACTACCTGGTCATCCAGGGCATCGCTCTGGTCGTCGCTATCGCCTATGTCGTGCTGCAGTTCATCGTCGACTTCCTCTTCACGGTGGTCGATCCACGAGTGACCCGGGAGTGACCCATGCCTGACGACCGCGAGCTCCGATCCACCGGCTCGGGACAGACGTTGCCCACCGACACGTTCCCCGGTCAGGCCGCCGTCGACGAGATGGTAGTGATGCGCCAGGAACCAGCGCCCGAGACCGACGAGGCGCTGGCCCGGCGGCCGCTCGGCCTCCTGTTCTGGCTGGCGCTCGGCTGGGTCGGCCTGGTGGTGCTCCTGGCCGTCATCGCCAACCTGCTGCCCCTCCCCAACCCGAACCTCCAGAACTATGCGGCCATCAACGTCGGTCCCAGCCTCCACCATCTGCTGGGCACCGACGATCTGGGCCGAGACCTCCTCAGCCGGATCATCTACGGAGCCCGGGTCTCGCTGGTGGTCGGGTTCGGGGCGGTAGGCATCGGCATGGCCATCGGTGGGACGCTCGGCCTCATCTCGGGATTCCGGGGCGGCAAATTGGACATCGTTTTGAATGCCGCCTCCTTCGTCATCCTGGCGTTCCCGGCCATCGTGGCGGTCATCGCCATCGTCGCCTTCTGGGGTCAGACCCTGGCGAAGATCACCATCATCATCGGCGTAGCCACCATCCCGGTCCTGTTCCGGGTGGTCCGGGCCTCGTCGTTGGCGTACGCCAACCGGGACTTCGTCGTGGCGGCACGGACCCTGGGCGCCACCAGCACCCGCATCGTCTTCAAGGAGATCCTCCCGAACGTGATCCCGGTGGCGGTGGCGTTCGGGCTGATCGCGGTGGCCGGTGTCATCGTCCTCGAAGGCTCCCTGGCCTTCCTCGGCCTTTCCGTGGCCCTCCCCACCCCGTCGTGGGGGAACATCATCTCGGAGGGCACGTCGAACGGCAACCTCAGCACCAACCCCTACATCCTGATGTGGCCGGCCCTCGCCATGTTTCTGTTGCTACTCTCCATCAACCTGATCGGTGACCGGCTGCGGCAACGCTTCGACGTGCGGGAGGGGCTCCTGTGATCAGGCCCACCGCTGGGAGAGGAAACGCCGGCACCCTCCACTTCCCCGACGTGAGCGACCTGGCCGATCCGCTGTTGGAGGTGGAGGACCTCGTCACGTCGTTCCGGACGACGCGAGGGACCGTCCACGCGGTCGACCGGGTCTCCCTCACCGTCAACCGGGGACAGACGCTCGGGGTGGTGGGCGAGTCGGGGTCGGGCAAGACCGTGCTGTCGCGCTCGATCATGGGCCTGCTCCCCGCCCGTGACGTGCTCCGCAGTGGGACCGTCCGGTTCGCCGGTCACGACCTCACCGCCATGGAGCCGGCCCAGCTCCGCCAGGTATGGGGTGCGCAGCTCAGCATGATCTTCCAGGATCCGATGACCGCCCTCAACCCGGTGGTCCGGATCGGGCGTCAGATCACCGAGTCGCTACGCCTCCATCTGAAGATGGATCGGAAGGAGGCGACCGCCACCGCCATCGAGCTCCTCCGGTCGGTGGGGATCCCCTCCCCCGAGCAACGGATCCGGTCCTACCCCTTTCAGCTCTCCGGCGGCATGCGTCAGCGGGTGATGATCGCCATCGCGCTCGCCTGCGCCCCGCGCCTGGTGCTGGCGGACGAGCCCACCACCGGGCTCGACGTCACCGTCCAAGCCCAGATCCTCGATCTGCTGGCCGCGATGCAACAGGAACGCCACATGGCGGTCATTCTGGTCACCCACGACCTGGGCGTGGTGGCCAAACGGGCCGACGACATCGCGGTGATGTACGCCGGGAGGATCGTCGAGCGGGCACCCACCCGGACCCTGTTCGCCCACACCCGCATGCCCTACACGCGAGCCCTGATGGACTCCATCCCTCGGCTGTCCGATCCGAGCGGCACCCGGCTCCGGGCCATCGGAGGCAGACCTCCCGATCTGATCCACCCCCCCACCGGTTGCCGGTTCTCGCCCCGGTGCCCCTACGTCCAGGACAAGTGCCGGGAGGCCGACCCACCGTTGCGCACCGCCGGTTCGCCTGATCACCTGTTCGCCTGTTGGTTCCCCCTGGTCGACGGCGTCCCTTCCGGGCCGAGCGGATCGGGCCAGCCGGTGACCCTCACCACCAACGGGGCACCCAACAACGCCGTCGAGGCTCCCGCGTCATGACCGGTCCCGCCGCGACCCCTGGAACGAACGCTGGATCCGCCGCCGAGGCCCCGGTGATGCTCGAAGTCGAGCATCTGGTGGTCGAGTTCCGATCCGGGAAGGAGCGGGTCCAAGCGGTCTCGGACATCAGCTTCGAGGTGAGGACGGGTGAGACGCTCGGCCTGGTCGGCGAGTCCGGCTGCGGAAAGACCACGACCGGGCGCGCCCTCGTACAGGTGCAACCCGCCACCTCCGGATCGGTGCGGTTCCAGGGACAGGATCTTGGACGCCTCTCCAAGCGCGAGCTCCGCAAGACCCGCACCCGGATCCAGATGATCTTTCAGGATCCGATCTCCTCGCTCAATCCCCGTCGGCGCATCCGCGACATCGTGGCCGAGCCCCTGGCCATCTGGGGGACCGGATCCGCGGAGGAGCGTGCCGCGCAGGTGCGCTCGATGCTCGAGTCGGTCGGGATCGATCCCGACACCGCCGGGGACCGGCGGCCCCAAGAGTTTTCCGGGGGTCAGTGCCAACGGATCAGCATCGCCCGGGCGCTGATGGCCAAGCCCTCCATGTTGATCTGCGACGAACCGGTCTCGGCGCTCGACGTCTCCGTGCAGGCTCAGATCCTCAACCTGCTCGCCGACCTCAAAGCCGCCTTCGGCCTCACCATGGTGTTCATCGCTCACGACCTGGCCGTGGTGAAGAACGTCAGCGACCGGGTCGCGGTGATGTACCTGGGCAAGCTGGTCGAACTGGCCGACTCCGACGACCTCTACCGTTCACCGGCCCATCCCTACACCGAAGCCCTGATGGCGTCGATCCCCGAGCCCGACCCCGAGCATGTCTCCACCCACGAACCGCTGACCGGGGAGCTCCCGTCCCCGCTCAACCCCCCTTCGGGCTGCCGGTTCCGGACCCGGTGTCCCTACGTCCAGGATCGGTGCGCTTCGGAGGAACCGCCGTTGCGCGAGGTCTCTCCCGGCCACCAAGTGGCCTGCCACTTCCCTCTGCGCCAGCTGTCTCCCGTGCCCGAACGGCCGGCGGCGACCACCGTCTGATCTCCGAACGAGTCCCGTCGCCGAGACATGCGCCGTCGCCACGTGCCGCGCTGACCGGCGCAAACCCCCGCCGACCGGTCAGCGTTAGAAGTGGTCAGCCCTCCCCGGGAGCCGCCTCAGCGGACGCTGCTTCCGGGGCCGGCGCTGCTGCCGTGGCCGGCGCTGCTTCGGGGGCCGACGCTGCTTCGGCCACAGGCGCTGCTTCGGCCACAGGCGCTGCTTCGGGGGCCGGCGCTGCTTCGGGGGCCGGCGCTGCTTCGGCGGCCGGCGCCTCGCCGGTTCCGTGCTCGACGACAAAGTCGGCCCACGCCGCCTGCGCCTCCGTTTCGGGGGTGAACTCGGACTCGGTGTAGTCGAAGGGGCCGATGTAATTGCCCTCCGCGTCGTAGGCATGCTCCCCGAACGCCTCGCGGTACTCCTCGGAGACCTCGCCACCCTCGGCGGCCTGCTTGATCGACAGGCTGATCCGCCGGCGTTGGAGGTCGATGTCGATGATCTTCACCCACAGCTCCTCGCCGGGACTCACGACCTGCTCCGGAAGGTCGACGTGATGCACCGCCATCTCGGAGATGTGCACCAATCCCTCGATACCGTCGCCCACCTGCACGAACGAGCCGAACGGCACCAGCTTGGTGATCCGCCCGTACACCAGCTCACCGACCTGGTGGGAATTGGCGAACTCTTGCCAGGGGTCGGTCTGGGTGGCCTTGAGCGACAGGCTGATCCGCTCCTTGGACAGATCGACATCGAGCACCTCGACCTCGATCTCGTCCCCGACGGCCACCACCGACGAGGGGTGGTCGACGTGCTTCCACGACAGCTCCGACACGTGAACCAGGCCGTCCATGCCGCCGAGGTCGACGAAGGCGCCGAAATTGACCACCGACGAGACGGTTCCCCTCCGGCGCTCGCCCGGCTTGAGGTTCTCGAGGAACTCGCCCCGCTGCTCCTTCTGGGTCTCCTCGAGCCAGGCCCGGCGCGAGAGGACCACGTTGTTGCGGTTGCGATCGAGCTCGATGATCTTCGCTTCGATGGTGCGCCCCACGTAGGGCTGCAGCTCGCGCACCCGGCGCAGCTCCACCAACGACGCCGGCAGAAACCCGCGCAGGCCGATATCGACGATCAATCCACCCTTGACCACCTCGATCACCGGTCCGGTGACCATCTCACCGGCTTCCTTCAGCTGTTCGATGGTACCCCAGGCCCGCTCGTACTGGGCACGCTTCTTCGAGAGGATCAGGCGACCCTCCTTGTCCTCCTTCTGGAGGACCAGGGCCTCGATCGCCTCGCCCAGCGTGACGATCTCCGACGGATCCACGTCGTTGCGGATCGACAGTTCACGGACCGGTACCACGCCCTCGGACTTGAACCCGATGTCGAGAAGCACTTCGTCGCGATCGATCTTCACGACGGTTCCGTGCACCAGGTCACCGTCCTCGAACTCCACGATGGTGCCGACCATCGCGTCTTCGAGGGACGACCCGCCGAGGTCGTCCTCGGTGATCGAGCGGGGGACGTAGACCCCGTCCTCGTCGAAGTGGCCCATCGCCTCGGGTGAGAGGAGAGCTGGTCCCCCGGGTACTGCCAACAGGTCAGACATGAAGTAGGTCGCTCGCTTTCCGGACGAGGCTCCTGCGGCACGTTCGGCCGCGGAACCCAACTGCTCGACCACGCCGCGGTGGCCGACTGACCATGCTACCCGCCTTTGGCCGCCGCCCACGACGAGCCCCAGGACATTGCCACCTTCAGCGGCACCCGCAACGCCGCCGCGCCGACCAGGGCCTCCTCGGTCAACCGGGCCACCGCGTCGGACTCTTCGGGATCGACGTCGACCATCACCTCGTCGTGGACCTGAAGCACCAGGACGGAGCGGAACCCCCCTTGCTCGAGCGCCGCGTCGAGGCGAACCAGGGCGATCTTGAACAGGTCGGCGGCCAGACCCTGGATGCCGGCGTTCATCGCCTGCCGCTCAGCCGCCTGGCGGACCTGGTAGCTGGACGACGCCAAGTCGGGGAGCGGGCGGCGTCGGCCGTACTCGGTCACAGTGAAGCCGGTCTTGCGGGCGCTGGCCACCGCGTCGTCCATGTGCTGGCGAACCGCGGGGAATGCGGCGAAGAATGCTTCGAGGATCCCCTGTGCCTCGTCGACGGGGATCCCCAGCCGCTGAGACAGCCCGTACGCCTCCATCCCGTAGGCAAGCCCGTAGGACACCATTTTCGCCGTCGACCGCTGCTGAGCGGTGACCGCTTCCCGGTCGACGCCGAACACTCGGGACGCCACGGTCCGGTGGATGTCCTCACCCGCCTCGAACGCGGCGGTCAGGCCGGGATCTCCGGACAGGTGGGCGATCGCACGCAGCTCCACCTGGTCGTAGTCGGCCACCAGCAGGCTGCGACCGGGCGACGGCACGAACGCCTCGCGGAAGCGTCGTCCTTCGTCCGTGCGCACCGGGATGTTGTGGAGGTTCGGACGGTCGGAGGAGAGCCGGCCGGTGCGGGCCACGGTCTGACGGAAGGTGGCATGGATCCGACCGTCGGAAGCCACCTCCGCGGCCAGGCTCTCACCGTAGGTCGAACGCAGCTTCTCGATCTCCCGGTATCGGAGCAGCGCGTCGATGATGGGGTGCTGGCCCCGAAGCTGCTCGAGGGTCCGGGCATCGGTGGAGAAGCCGGTCTTGGTTTTGCGCACCGGGGTGAGCGACAAGCGGGTGTAGAGGACGTCTCGGAGCTGGGGCACCGAATTGACGTTGAACGTGAACCCGGCCAGCTCCTGGATGGTCCCTTCGAGCGATCGACACTCGTCGACCAGACCGGCGGCGATCGACCGCAGGACCTCCCGGTCGACCGGGACGCCCGCGACCTCCATGCGGGCGAGCACCCGGACCAGCGGTCGTTCCACCGTGTCGTGCAGGGTGCGCTCCTCGACGGCCGAGAGCGCCTCTTCGAGGGGTCGACGGAGCCGCCCGAGCACGGCGACCAGGCGGGCGGCGGCCAGCGCATCATGCCGCGGTCCGGACTCCAGCTGACGGTCGTCCTCCTCCTCGAGAGCGAAGGTGCCCTGACCCGGAGGGCCCGTCTCGTCTTCGATGACCACCCCGAGATAGTTCCGGGCCAGGTCGGCGACCCGGTACCGGTCGACCGAGGGGTCGAGGAGGTACGCCGCCACCGCCGTGTCCATCGACAACCCAGTGATATCCACCCCGACCGGCAACAGGACCCGCATCAGCTCCTTGACGTCGTGCCCGACGACCCCGACGCCGCCGGCGCCCAGCAGCACCGCCAGCCGGGACCGCACCGTCGCATTCCCGACGAGGCCGGCCACAAGCCCGTCCGGGTCATCGGACTGCTCGGATCCGGTCAGGTGAACGGCCGGACCGGATGCTTCGGCGGCCAACGTCAGCGACCGCACTGCCGAACGGCCCGGTGTCCCCGCCCACCGGGCGGCCGACGCGACCACCCCGGTCGCCGCCCGCACGCCTGCCTCCAGGGCATCGAGTGCGGCGACGGCCTGTTCCGGTGTCTCGGGCACCACCACCTCGGGAGCGACCAGCCAGTCTGGTTCGGCCACCACACCGCCAGGGGGGTCCGCGGGGCCGGCCCCCCCGCCCGGCGCCGCGCCCGGCGACGGGGTGGCCGACGGTGTCCCGAAGCGCCCGTCTCGCATCAGATCTCGGAACTTGGTCCACAGCGTGCGCAGCTCGAGCTCGGCGAAGCACTGGCGGGCTGTCTCCTCGTCCCAGCCACCGAGGGTCAATTCCTCGACCCCGACATCGATCGAGACATCCCGGACCAACGGGATGACCTCGGCGTTCTTCAGCACGCGCTCGCGATGCGCAGCCAGGTTCTCACGCAGCTTGGGCGAGAGCGCGTCGAGATGCGCGTACAGGGTCTCCAGGTCTCCGTACTCGTTGACCAGTTTGGCGGCAGTCTTCTCCCCCACCCCGGGCACCCCGGGGAGGTTGTCCGAAGGGTCTCCTCGCAAGGATGCCAGCAAGGGGTAGTCCCCAGGCCGTACCCCGGTACGCTCCACGATCCCGGCCTCGTCGTACAGGGCGTAGTCGCTCACGCCCCGGCGGTTGTAGAGCACGCGGATGTAGGGATCCTCGACCAGCTGAAATGCATCGCGGTCCCCAGTGACCACGATCACCGGTTGCGCTCGATCGCGCGCCTGGGTCGCCAACGTGGCGAGCACGTCGTCGGCCTCGAACCGGGGGGCGTCGATCACCGGGATCGCCAGAGAGCCCACCAGGGACCGGATCATGTCGAACTGGGGCAGCAGGTCTTCGGGTGTCTCGGCCCGTCCGCCCTTGTACTCGTCCACCAGGTCGTCCCGGAAGGTCCCACCGGGAAGGTCGAAGGCGACGGCCAGGCCGGCGGGACGCTGGTCCCGGACCAAGTTCACCAGCATCGAAGCAAACCCGTGGACGGCATTGGTGACGACGCCGTCACTGGTGGAGAGATCGGCCGGCAGCGCGAAGTATGCCCGGAACGCAAGGGACATCCCGTCCAACAGGATCAGTGGACCTGGCGGTCCACCGGCCGGAACCGGGCCTTCCGCTTTACGGGGCAAGCGATCCCTCGAGCACCTGGCGGGCGATCTCGATCATCCGGGTGCGCTGTCCCATCGCGGTCCGTTGGATGAACGCGAAGGCGTCCGACTCCTCCAGTCCGTGTTGCTCCATGAGCCGGCTCTTTGCACTGTCGACCATCCGGCGCGTCTCGAGCTTGTCCTCTGCCGACGGCAGTGCGTTGCCCACGGCAGAGGCCGTGGTCACTTCGGCGTCGATCGCCCACTCCTGTTCGCAGCGGGTGACGGCCCGGTCGATCGCCGGCACCAGCTCCGCCCGCTGGAACGGCTTGACCAGATACGCCACCACCCCGGCGTCCCTCGCCTCGTCGATCAGGTTCCGCTGGCTGAACGCGGTCAGGATCAGGACCGCCACCTTGCCGCCCAGATCCCGGATGGACCGTGCCGCTGACAGGCCGTCCGCACCGGGCATCTTCACGTCCAGGATCACCAGGTCGGGTTGGTGGGACCGCACCAGCTCAACGGCCTCGTCACCCCGTCCCGTCTCGCCGACGACGTCGTACCCCTCGTCCTGGAGGATCTCCTTCAGGTCGAGCCTGATGATCGCTTCGTCTTCGGCGATGACCACCCGTCTGCTCACTGACGCCTCTCCTCTGTGTCTGTTCCCACGGTGCTGCCTGTTCCCACGGTGCTGCCCGTCACTGCGGTGCTGCCTGTCACTGCGGTGCTGCCTGTCACTGCGGTGCTGCCTGTCACTGCGGTGCTACCGGTCACTGCGTTGCCGGCCGCCGCGCCGCTCTCGGCCGTGCCTCCGGCGACCGCACGAGCCGGGCTTCAACCGGGTCCGACCACGAGCCGGTCGAGCAGCTCGTTCTGGCGCCGTTCGAGCTCGGAGATCGACTCCACCAGCGCCTGGCGGGTCCGACGCATCGCATCGGCATGGCGGCTCGCCTCGTCGTGCTCGCGCGACGCGGTCGGCGTCTCGGCGACCAGGGCCTTCAATCGGGTCTCGTCCGCAATGTCGGAGACCACCTCCAACTGCTCGTCGAGCACCGCCAACTCGCTCCGGGCGCGCACCAATCGCTGGTGGGCGTCGTTGAGCCTGCGTTCGACGGTCGACCGGTGCATGGGGGGGCAATTGTAGGCACAGTCCGGCCGGACCCGTCCGGGTTCGTCGAGCAGCGTCCCTCAACCGCCGGTTCCGGACCAATCGACCCGGGTACTCCGGGAGACAGCGCCCAGGTCCGGATGCGCCGGCAACGGACCCATCCCTGGCATCCGTCCGGCGACGACGCAGAGCGCACCCGACTCGTCGTGGCACCACGAGGCGCCGCCCGTCTCGGCCCAGGGGTCGTCGGAGAGGTAGGAACGGGGAGGGCTCAAGTCACCGGGCCACCCGGGAGCGACAAGCCCGCCCAGCGCGGCGTTGACACCTCGGGCATAGGTGGTCTCGAACATACCGCCGATCCAGAGCGGGATCCCGGCGTCGACGCATCGCCGTGCCACGTCGAGTGCCGGGGTGATCCCGCCCAGGCGAGCCGGCTTCAGGCACACCACCGAGCAGGCTCCGGCCCGGAGCGCCCGCGCCACGGCCTCGGGGGATGACAGGCTCTCGTCGAGGCAGATCGGGGTCCGGATGCGCTGGGCCAGCCGGGCGTGGGCGCCAAGATCGTCGCGTGCAAACGGCTGCTCGATGCAGTCGACACCCAGTTCGTCCAGCCCCACGATCCCGCCGGCCGTCTCCTCCGTGTAGCTTTCGTTCCCGTCCACTTGGATCCTGAGGTCCGCAAACGCGTCGCGGACCGCACGCACCGGGCCAACATCGGCTCCCGGGCCGACCTTGAGCTTGACCCGCAGGTAGCCCTGGCGGACCAGGGCATCCACCTGCTCCACCAGCGCGTCGGGGTTGCCGGTCGTTCCGACGACCGCACCCACCGGCGCCGGTGTCCGACCTGCTCCGAGCACGGCGGCGAACGAACGCCCTTCGGCTCGCAGGTGCAGGTCTGCCACCGCCATCTCGACGGCAGCACACGAAAGGGGGGCGTCGGGGGCGACCCGTCGAAGCACGTGCAACCCCTCGATCGGGGGGAGCCTTCCGGTGCTGCGGCACAACTCCGAAAGGGCAGGGACCAGCCGGCCGGCGATGATCTCGGAGGCTTCGGCCACCCCCTCCCGGTCGTAGGTCGGCTCCGACAGCGCCGCGCACTCACCCCAGCCGTCCAGCGGCCGGCCGTCGGCGTCGCCCACGAGGTGGACCAGCACGACCGGTCGCCGTCGGTGGACCGAGCGGGCGGTGTGGACCGGCACTCGCAGGGTCAGCTCCACCTCGACGATCTCGACCTGGCGAATCTCGATCGCCGTGGACTCTCCCAGCGCCCCCCAGGCCGCCCGTGCGGCACCGAGCGGGTTCACCTCGCCGGACCGGTTCACCTCGCCAGGCTAGGACCACCTTCCCGCTGCCAGTACACTGAGCCCGGGCCCGGGTGGCGGAATGGCAGACGCGATGGACTCAAAATCCATTGTCCGAAAGGGCGTGCGGGTTCGAGTCCCGCCCCGGGCACCCGACGCCACCTCGCCACTCCCGTGTAACACTAAGCGTGGTGCCGTGGTCGAACGTCTCGAACCACTTCCGAGAGGAGTCCGCAGGTGTTGGCCTTCACCTTCCCCGGCCAGGGGTCGCAGCGATCCGGCATGGGACGCGCCTGGGTCGACCATCCCTCATGGGAAGTGGTGGTCGAGGCATCCGAGCTCGCCGGAAGCGACCTTGCCCGACTGCTGCTCGACGCACCGATGGAGGAGCTCACCCTCACGGCGAACGCGCAGCTCGCCACGTTCGTCACCAGCATGCTGGTCCTCGACGCAGTGGAACGACTCGGGCTCTTCCCCGGGACGTGTGCAGGCCACAGTCTCGGCGAGTACAGCGCACTGGTCGCTTCGGGAGCGGTCTCCTTCGCCGACGGCATCCGGCTCGTCACCGAGCGGGGATCGGCCATGCAGGCCGCCGCCGACGATCGGCCCGGGACCATGGCCGCGCTGCTCGGGATCAACGACGGCGACGCGGAGGCCGCCTGTCAGCGGGCCGAGGAGGAGGTGTGGGTAGCGAACTTCAACGCTCCCGGCCAGGTCGTCATCGCCGGCACGGCGGAAGGGGTCGCCGCCGGTGGCGAGCGGGCACGCGACCTCGGCGCACGCAAGGTCCTCCCCATCCCGGTATCGGGCGCCTTCCATACCCCGTTGATGCTCCCGGCCCGGGCCAGGCTCCGCTCCATGCTCGGCGATGTCCGGTTCCTCTCGCCCGAAGTGCCGGTACTGGCCAACGTCGACGCCCACGTCCACACGGATCCCTCCGAATGGCCTGGGCTGCTGTCCGCCCAGCTCTGCAGCCCGGTCCGGTGGCGCCAGACCCTCGAAGCCCTTGGGGGAAGGGGTGCGACCACCATGATCGAGCTCGGACCCGGTGGCGTGCTCACCGGGCTGGTCCGACGCACCATCCCCGACGTCCGCGCCGTCGCCGTCGCCGTCCCGGCCGACCTCGACACGCTGATGGACGCGGTGGCTGGCCCCGACGTGTGGAACGCCTCGTCGCCCACCCATCAGGGCGAGCATCTCTATACCTCCGAGCGGGTGGTGGTCAGCCCGTCTGCCGGCGTGTTCGAGCCCGATGTGCAGCTTGCCGCCCTCGAACCGACCGCGTTGGCGGTCGCTTCCGCCGCGCCGGGGAGTGGCGGGGACGGAGCGCCCGGGACGGTGCTCCAGGTCGGGGACCGGGTCGGGCTGGTGGGCACCACCGAGGTGCGGACACCGTTCGAGGGCATCCTCGTCCGGTGGCTGGCCGTACGCGGAGAGCGGGTGGTCGAGGGCCAACCGGTGGTCTGGATCCGATCGGCGCCGACCCGGTGAGCACCACTGACGGGATCGAGGCCGGCGACGGCGGTACTGCCGCTCCCCCGTCGCCTCGCGTCGTGATGATCACCGGTGGCACCCGTGGCATCGGCCTGGCCTGCGCGCGGTGGTTCCTGGCCCGGGGGGACCGGGTGGCGGTCACCTCGCGATCGGGCACCATCGACGGGCCGATCGATGCCGGTCCGGACCGCCTCCTCGCCGTCGCCTGCGACGTGACGGTCGCCGACGACGTCGAGAGGGCCTTCACCGCCGTCGAACAGGCATGGGGGCCGGTGGAGGTACTCGTCGCCAACGCCGGCATCACCCGCGACACGCTGCTCCTCCGCATGGGGGACGAGGCCTGGTCCGAGGTCATCGATACCGACCTCACCGGGGTGTTCCGGGTCACCAAGCGAGCCGTCGCGAAGATGCTCCGCCTCCACCGAGGACGGATCGTCCTGATGTCCTCGGTCGGTGCGTTCATCGGATCACCGGGTCAGGCGAACTACGCAGCCGCCAAGGCCGGGCTGGTGGGCATGGCTCGATCCGTGGCACGCGAGGTCGCCAGCCGGTCGATTACCGTGAACGTGGTGGCGCCCGGGCTGGTGGAGACCGACATGCTCGGAGCTCTCGGCGACGATCGCAAGGCGGCCATGGCCGCCCAGGTACCGCTGGGACGGGTCGCCGATCCCCACGACGTCGCCGCCGCCGTGGGCTTCCTCGCCTCCCACGAAGCCGGCTACATCACCGGGGCGGTGCTTCCGGTGGACGGCGGCCTGGCGATGGGCCTGTGAGCCCAGCTCAGCGCCGACCCACCCGGCGCGCCGACCGTTCATCTGTACAATCCTGACCACCAGAGCGACCGCCACCCCTACCGACACCCCTACCGCCACCCAGACAACATCCAGACCGCAACCCAGACAAGGAGTCCGTCAGTGACCGAAGACGAGGTATTCGACAAGTTCCGCGAGTGTGCGGTGGAGGTGCTCCAGGTGCCCGCCGACAAGGTCACCCGTGAGGCGCGCTTCGCCGACGATCTTGATGCCGACAGCCTCGACCTGGTGGAGCTGGTGATGGCCCTCGAGGAGTCGTTCGACGTGACCGTCGAGGAGACCGAGCTCGAAGGGATCGAGACCATCGGCCAGGCGTTCGACCTGATCGCCGCCAAGCTCTGATGCTCCTGGGTTCGGGGCCGGATGGACCGATCCGCGGGCGCCGGGTGGCGATCACCGGGATCGGCGTGCTGTCGTGCTGCGGCACCGGGACCGAAGCGCTCTGGACCGGGTTGAACGGTCCCCAGCCCACCGGTGAACGCCGCGTCCCCGACTACGACCCCGACCAGTGGTTCGGCACCAAGGAGGCGCGCCAGCTCGACCGGTTCGCTCAGTTCAGCGTGGCCGCCGCCGACATGGCACTCGCCGACGCCGGGGACCTGGCCGTCGACCCGGGGCGCGCCGGTGTCGTGATGGGCACCGGAGTGGGCGGGTTCGAGTCCCTGCAGTCCCAGGTGCTCGTCTTCGGCGAGAAGGGAGCGCGGCGGGTGTCACCCCGCCTGGTCCCGATGATGATGGCGAACGCGGGGGCGGCCAACGTGTCGATGCGAACCGGCTGGCACGGCCCCTCCGAGACCATCACCACCGCGTGCGCCGCCGGGACCCACAGCATCGGCTACGCCGCGCGCATGGTCGCATCCGGACGGCTCGACGTCGCCGTCGGCGGGGGGGCCGAGGCGGCGATGACCGAGGTCGGGATCGCCGCCTTCGCCAACATGACCGCCCTGTCCACCTCCGGACACTCTCGACCGTTCGACGTCCGGCGCGACGGCTTCGTCATCACCGAGGGAGCGGGGGCACTGGTGCTCGAAGACTGGGAGCGCGCCGTCTCCCGGGGAGCGCACATCTACGGCGAGCTCGCCGGCTCGGCCAGCACGGCCGATGCCTACCACGTCACCGCCCCGGTGCCCGGTGGATCGGGAGCGGCATCGTGCATGGCGCTCGCACTCGAGGACGCGGGGATCGAGCGGACCTCCATCGGTCATATCAACGCCCATGGGACCTCCACCCCCTTGAACGACCGCGCCGAAGCCGACGCCATCACTGCGGTCTTCGGTTCGAACCCCCCTCCGGTCACGTCCACCAAGGGAATCACCGGGCACGGCCTCGGCGCCGCCGGAGCGATCGAAGCAGTGGCGGTGGCGCTCTCCATCGAGCGCCGCCTGATCCCGCCGACCTCGGGGTTCGAGCAGCCGGACCCCGAGATCCACCTCGACATCGTCTCCGGTACCTCCCGCGAGTGGGACCCCGCTCCGGTCCTCTCGAACTCGTTCGGGTTCGGTGGCCACAACGGCTGTCTGGTGATCACGCCCCGCGGGGACTGATCGGGCAGGACCGACCGGCCGCTGGTCGCCGCCGGTCGCGGGCAGGTCGGCCAGCGGCCGTTCAGGACCCGGTGAGCTTGTCCTTCACCGTGTCGACGGCGTCCTCCGCCTGCTTCCCGGCACGCTCCACGGCGTCCTTTGCCGAGGCCGAGGCTTGGTCGGCCTTCCCCGCACGGCGCATGTGGTCATCACCGGTGACCGCGCCGGCGGCCTCCTTCGCACGACCCTTTGCATCTTCAGTGGCATTGCTCATCATCGGTCTCCTCTGCTCTCGCGGGGTCTACCCCCCGAACGGAGGTGGAAACGCCGGGACCACCGCTGGGTAGCGGATCAGGGTGCGTCGAGGGCTCGGCGGAAACCGGCCACCAGCTCGGCGGCGCCGTCGGGCCCGGCGCCGTCGAGCAGGCGGTGGACCAGCGCGGACCCCACCACGACGCCGTCGGCGTGACGGCAGATCCGCACGGCCTGCTCGGGGGTGGAGAC
>DAHXOD010000069.1 GCA_027365055.1 bacterium | reverse complement strand
ATCTGCCACCTCGTCGACACCGACGGCCAGGGTGTCGAGCGGATCGACGAGGCCGGGGTGTGGGCCGCCGGGGTCCACTACGACCTCGACTGCCTCATCTTCGCCTCGGGCTTCGAGGTCGGCACCGACCACGCGCGCCGCTCCGGCTTCGACACGATCGGGCGGGGCGGGCAGACGCTCGTCGACTACTGGGCGGACGGGATGCGGACGTTGCACGGTCTGCACGTGCGGGGCTTCCCGAACCTCTTCGTCGTCGGGCACACCCAGGCAGCCAATCTGGTCTCCAACGTCACCCACAACCTGGTCGAGGCGGCCACCACCATCGCCGCGGTGATCTCCCACGCGGAGTCCGTGGGCGCGGTCGAGGTCGAGGTGACCGCAGAGGCCGAAGCGGACTGGGTGGCGTTCATCCAGAGCAGCGAACGAGGCTTCCTCGGCAATCCCGACTGCACGCCTGGGTACTACAACAACGAGGGCCACGCGCTTGGCCCGAAGGAGCGCCTGGGGATGAGCGGCCACCCGGAAGGTGCGCTCGCCTACTTCGACCACATCGACCGGTGGCGGAACGCAGGGACCTTCGACGGCCTCACCTTTCGGGCCCGGGTCTGAACCTGGTGGCCGGCGGAGTGGCCGGCGTGGCGGAGTGGCCGGCGGACCGGCCGGCGCGTGACGCCGCTCAGCGATCCGGACTGGGGTCCGGACTGCGGTCCGGAGTGCGATCGTGGCGGGCCCGACGCCGGGCGCCCGCGATCACCAGACCCTGGTAGACGCCGGCCGGCAACCGGGACAGCGCGTCGATGACCGACGCATCCGGCCCCACCAGCACCCGGGGCCGGCCGTGCTCGACCGCGGCGAGGATCCGGCGTGCGGCCCGCTCGGGGGAGGTGATCGCCACCTTGTCGAACTGGTCCCGTGCCGAGCCGGCGTCGCCGGTGAGGGTGGCCACGCTGTCGTCCATCCGGGCGTTGCGGGCGATGTTGGTCTTGATCCCCCCGGGATGGACGGTGGTGCACGACACCCCGGAGCCCTCGATGGCGAGCTCCATGCGCAGGGCGTCGGTGAACCCCCGCACCGCGAACTTCGACGCGTTGTAGGCCGACTGGGCGGGAACGCTGATGAGGCCGAAGACGCTCGACAGGTTGACGATGTGACCCTCGCCCGCCGCCTTCAGGTGGGGGAGGAAGGCCTTGGTGCCGTAGACGACGCCCCAGAAGTTGATCCCCATCAGCCATTCGAAGTCGTCGTAGCCCATCGCCTCGACGGTGGCCCCGAGCGCCACCCCGGCGTTGTTGACCACCAGCTCCACCCGGCCGTGGTCCGCCACCACGATGCCGGCCCACTCCTCGACCGCCTGGCGGTCGGCGACGTCCAGGCACTGTGACGTGACGGTCGCACCCGAGCGGGTGCAGAGAGCGACCGTCTCGGTCAGGCCGTCCTCGTCGATGTCCGAGAGCGCCAGCCGGGTGCCACGCCGCGCCAGGTCGACGGCGAGGGCCCGTCCGATCCCCGACCCGCTTCCGGTGATGGCTGCCACACGCCGGCCGAGGTCACGCACGGCGCTCAGCCCCGCCCGGCGCCGACAGCCAGCGTGGTGTCGCCCAGGGTGCCGGCATGGTGATCGAGGGGACCCGCTCCGATCGGAGACGGGCGTGCCGGTCCTGGCAGTCCGCTCGTTGGCGGCATCTCCGCACACGACCCTTCACCGGCACGGTTCGAATAGTGCAGGCCGGGTTCGACGACACCGCGGAGCTTCAGGGTGAGGTAGTCGCGCAGGTAGCTCTGGTGGACCCGCCACGGGAACCGGGCACCCTGCTTGGGGAACCGGCCGGCGGAACGCTGCACGTAGCCGGAGGTCAGACCGAGCAGCGGCTCCGCAGGCGACGTGGCGGCCGGTGCCACCGGCACGCACTGGCGGAGGCCGGCCGACCGCAGGTGGTTGAGGATGCGGCAGACCTGGTCGCAGATCAGGTCGCACTTCAGGGTCCACGATGCGTTGGTGTACCCGATGGCCGTCGCCAGGTTGGGCACGCCGTCGAGCATCATCCCCTTGTAGGTCAAGGTGGAACCGGGGTCGACGGGCCGGCCGTCCACGGTGAGCGCGATGCCCCCGAGGAACAGCAGGTCGAGACCGGTGGCGGTGACCACGATGTCCGCGGTGAGCTCGGCCCCCGAACGGGTCCGTACCCCCCGCTCGGTGAACGTGTCGACCTGGTCGGTCACCACCGACACCGCCCCATCCGAGATGGCGGCGAAGAGATCCCCGTCGGGGACCAGGCAGAGCCGCTGGTCCCACGGGTCGTAGCGGGGGGTGAAGTGGGTGGCGACGTCGTAGCCGACGGGCAGCATGGTCGCCACCTGCTTGGTGAGGATCCGCTTGGCGGCTGAGGGACAGCGCCGGCTGAAGGTGAAGGAGCCCTGGGTGGTGAGGGCTCGGATCCACCGCAGCACCGGCCCCGACAGGCGCGCGGGGAGCGCCCGCCGGACCGCGTCGGCGATCGGATCGCGGGAGGGCAGCGACACGATGTAGGTCGGTGACCGCTGCAGCATGGTGACGTGGGCGGCGGTGCGGGCCAGGGTCGGCACCAGGGTGATGGCGGTCGCACCGCTGCCGATGACCACGATGCGCCGGCCGGCCGTCTCGAGGTGCTCGGGCCAGGCCTGCGGGTGGACGATCGTGCCGGTGAAGCGGTCGGTGCCGGCGAACCCGGGGACGTAGCCGTGGTCGTAGCGGTAGTAGCCGGTGCACGAGAAGAGGAAGCCACAGGTGAGCTCGACGGTCTCACCGCAGTCGGAGCGCTCGGCGACGACGTGCCACCGGGCGTCGGCGGACGACCAGTCGGCGCGGACGATCCGGTGGTGGAAGCGGATGGCTCGGTCGATGCCGGACTCCCGGGCGGTGTCCCGGATGTACCGGAGGATCGAGCCGCCGTCCGCGATCGCCTTGTCCCCGGTCCAGGGCCGGAACGAGTAGCCCAGGGTGAACATGTCGGAGTCGGAGCGGACACCCGGGTAGCGGAAGAGATCCCACGTGCCCCCGATCGCGTCCCGGGCTTCGAACACGGCGAACGTGGCCCAGGGGCAGTTCTGCTGGATCGCGTGGGCCGCCCCGATGCCGGACAGCCCGGCGCCGACGATCAGGACATCGAGGTGCTCCACTGCTGTCGCTCCCTTACGCGGCCGAGGTGACGAGCTTGCGGGTGAGTGTTCCCTGCTCGCCGAAGAGCTTGTCACGCCAGCGGGCGACCAGTTCGGTCGTGTCGTGGTCGTCGGGGTGGAAGTCGGGGCGGTCGTAGTCGCGCAGCCGGTCGAGGACTTCGTGGCTCATCATCGGCGAGGCGCGGAACGTACGCCAGCTCCGACGGAGGTTGCCGGGGCGATAGGCGGCACGGTCACCGAGGAGGGACACGACGACCGCCAGCGCGGTGGCCAGCACGAAGCCGACGCGCAGGCGCTGCATGGTGCGCACCCGGATGCGCTCGCTGCCCCCGATGGCCTTGTAGACGTCGAAGGCGACCGCCTTGTGCTCCGACTCCTCGAGAGCGTGCCAGAGGAAGAGGCCGCCGACCTCGGGATCGTCGAGTTCTGCCTGGGTCTCTCCGTTGGTCAGCACCACCTCGGCCAGGGTGGCGGTGAAGTGCTCGAGGGCGGCGGTGACTGCGAGGTTGTCGACAGGGGTTCCCACACGTTCCTGGAAGGCGAGGACGCGCTTGGTGATGCGCTCGATCAGCTTGGTCGGGTACCCGAGCTCGGCGAGGCGGTCGTTGAGGGCCCGGTGCTCGCGGCCGTGGATCGACTCCTGTCCGATGAAGCCGGCCACCTGGCGCTTCAGCTCGGGCTCGGTGATGCGGTCGCGGTAGCGCCGTACGGAACGGACGAAGAAGTCCTCGCCGTCGGGGAACATGCCGGACAGCGATGCGGTGAGGTGGGACTGGATCAGGTTGTCCGACGAGGCGAAATGCCGGGGGACGGTGCCGAACTCGTCGAAGGCGATGCGGCGGGTGGGGACGGAGCGGGTGGTGGGCATCGTTGGGTTCCTTTCCGGAGTCCGGAGATCGTGCACTCGGAGTATCCTAGAGTAAATGAAAGAATAACTCAAGTTCTCAATTATTGGCGGTGGAGATGGTACGCTGGCCCGGATGGAGAACCGCGACCCGTCGGCACCGGCCGGCCAGGCCGAGAGCAAGGGTGCACAGACCCGGCGGGCCATCCTGTCCTCGGCGATCGCCCGTTTCGGTCGCGAGGGGTACCGGGCCACCTCGGTGGCCGACATCGCACGCGACGCGGCGGTCGGTGGCAGCGTGGCCTATGCCTACTTCCCCAACAAGGAAGCGCTGTTCCTTGCCGCGGTCGACGAAGACGCCGCCGGGGTCATCGACGAGGGTCTGGTCTCTGCAATCGGCACCCCCGACAGCCGCCAGTGGCCGAAGACGATCATCTTCACCGTGCTGGGAGCGCTCGACCGGTACCCGTTGGCGCGCCGCATCCTCGCCGGGCTCGAGCCGGAGATCACCAACCGGGTGCTCGAGATGCCGAGCCTGGCGGAGCTCCGCAAGGTGTGCGTCGAACGGCTCCGTGCCGACCAGGTGGCGGGGACGGTCCGAGCGGACATCGATCCGCTCGTGATGGCCAACGGGGTCGTCACCATCATGCTGTCGTTGCTGATGTCCCTCGTGCAGCTCGGGGAGGACGCCGCCACGCTCTACGTGGACGACGTGGCCGCGGTGTTGGAAGCGGCCGTCGACCCCCCGGTGCAGCTGGGCACCTGAGGACGGGGTGCCACGGGGGCCCGGTTCCCCGGCTCACCGCCCGGTCAGCGCGTCCCGGAGCACCGCCGCGCTGCTGCGGTCCAGGTCCTTGGTGGCGGTCATCAGCACGATGCGGTCGCCGGTGGCCCGCTGCCGCAATTCCTCGACGACGGCGGCCGCCGGCTGGTCCTCCAGCTCCTCCCGGTAGCGGCGCGCGAACTCCTCGAACCGCTCGGGCGCGTGCCCGTACCAGCTCCGCAGCGCGGTGCTCGGGGCCACTTCCTTCATCCACGCGCCGAAGGCCGGCCCCGAGCGTGCGACCCCTCGGGGCCACAGGCGGTCGACGAGGATGCAGTGGGCCGGGTCCTCGTCGAGGGGACCGTAGACGCGTGCGATCGCGACCTCGGGCACCTCGGGCACCGCTCCGGGCCTGCTCCCTACCAGGGGGAGGGCACCGGCCAACCGCTCGAGCTCGCGCAGGTGGAGGGCGGAGAGCAGCGCGAGCCGCTCGGTGCCGTCCGCGGTGAGGTGGAGGCGGACCACCCGATGGTCCTCTCCGGACCGCTCGCGGGTGACGAGTCCCGCTGCCACTGCTCGATTGACCAGTCCGACCGCGCTGTGGTGGCGGAGCAGGAGCGCATCGGCGACGTCGCCGATGGTGGGACCTCGGGGATCGCCGCTGCCCCGCACAGCCAGCAGGAGCTGGTGCTGGGCCGGCGTCAGCCCTGCGGACCGGGCCTGCTCCTCGCTCCACCGTTGGAATCGTCGGAGTCCGGTGCGCAATGCCAGCAGTCGGACGTAGACGTCGTCGGGCAGGTCGGGTCTGTCCACGAGCGCATTGTCGCACTCTGGTTGGGGAGGGGAGGCCGAATCAGCAGGCAGTCGGACGACCCGGCCGGCGGTGGGCCGGTCGGTCGGGAGCCGGTCTCGTGCGAGCCTCGGGGAGAGGTGTCGGGTCCACCCTCGCAGCAGGGTGGGCTCTTGGGGGGTCGACTCGGACAGCCGGCGGGCGAGCACGGTCGCCACCAGGCTGCGGGTGACGATGCCCACCGGCACGTCTCCTTCTCTCACGACGATCCGGTCGGCGCCGTTCCGGAGGAAGAGGGGAAGGGATGCCGCCAGGTGAGAGCCGGCGGGAACGCTTGGCTCGCCAGGATCGGTTCCTTCGGCCGGGAGCGGATCCATCACCTGGCCGGCGACCAGGGTGCGCAGCGGGTCCGTCTCGGTGTCGAACTCCACCCGGACGCCCCGTCGGGCCAGCTTGTCCGTCATGATCCGCTCGGTCAGAAACCACTCCCCGACGAGCTCGGCGATACCGAGCGCGAGCAGCATCGGGACGACGAGTTGTACGTCGCCGGTGACCTCGAGGGCGAACACCCCACCGGTGAGCAGTGCCCGCGACGCCACTCCGAACGTGGCGCCCATGGCGACGACGGCGAACGCACCCGGCTGAATGCCGGCGGTCGGGACGAGGTGGGCGAAACCGATCCCGATCATCTCGCCCATGGTCGCTCCGACGAGGAAGATCGGGGCGAGGGTCCCCCCGGACGTGTTGGAGGCGAGCGAGATCCACCAGGCGATCAGCTTGGCGGCGCAGAGCGCGGCGGCGGTGCCGAGGAGGAACCGGCCGTTCACCGCGCCGGTGATGGCCCAGTAGCCCACGGACAGGGAGCCGGGGACGGCCAGCCCGATCAGCGCGAACGCCAGGGCCCCGACCAGGGGATGGAAGAACGGGGGGACGGGCAGCCGTCGGAACCCCGCTTCGACGGCGAACAGGCCCCGGTCGACCGCCACCGCGAGGAGTCCGGCGGCGATCCCCACGACGGCGAACAGGGGCAGTTGGGAGAGGTGCAGGGGAAGCGGGTGGACGACGGCGAACAGGGGCCCCGTTCCGAGCAGCAGGTTGTGGATGCCGGTGGCGACCCCGGTGGCGAGCACGAGGGGGACGAGCGAGCGCAGGGAACGCTCGAACAGGAGCAGCTCGAAGGCGAGGATGATGGCGGCCACGGGCGTGCCGAAGACACCGGTCATGCCGGCGGCCGCGCCGGTGGCCAGCAGGATGCGACGTTCGGCAGGGGAGATGCGGACGATCTGACCGAGGAGGGAGCCGACGCACCCTCCCGTCACGATGATCGGACCCTCGGCTCCGAAGGGCCCTCCGGTTCCCATGGCGACGGCAGCGGACAGGGGCTTGGCGACGAGGACCCGAGGTCTGATGCGGCTCTCGTTGCCAAGGACGGCGTCGATCGATTCCGGGATGCCATGGCCTTGGATGGACGGCGTCCATAGGGCGAGGAACATGACGACCAGGGCGCCCCCGAGTGCGGTCGGGATCAGTACCCACGACGGATGGTAGGTGCTGAGGTCCGGAAGCGAGAAGCCGACCCGGTGTAGGAGCGCCAAGTTGCTGATCAGTCCCACCAACCGGACCACGAGGAAGGCGGCACCGCCGCCCACTATGCCCAGGGCGGCGCCCAGACCGCCAAGCAGCGCCATCCGCCCGGGGGTCTCCCCGAGGCTCACGTCGCGGGCGGATGTGGCTCCCGGGGTCGACCGGACCCGTCGCCGTCTGTCGCCGTGCCGCTCCATGCCCGGCCGTCTGTCGCCGTGCCGCTCCATGCCCGGCAACTATATCGTATTACGATCTACTGGTCGTGCCCCCTGTCAGGAACGGTGCGCTCCCCGAACGGTCGAGCGTGGTTGTGTCCCGGCCAGCGGCCGGCCTCGTCCCGTCCCCCCCGTCGGCCATCTCGTCCATCCCGATCGGACCCTCGGTGGTACCCGACAGGAACTGGCGGATCACCGGGTCGTCGGAGGCGCACATGGCGTCCTTCGGTCCGAACCGGATCAGGCGCGACCGGAAGAGGAGCCCGAGGTGGTCCGCGGTGCGCATCACCGACGGGATGTTGTGGGGGATGATGAAGAACGTGGCACCCGTCTCGCGTTGCGCCGTCACCACCAGTTCGTCGAGGTAGGCGACGCGCACCGGGTCGAGACCGGAATCCGGCTCGTCGAAGAGCACGATCTCGGGATCGAGCACCATGGCACGGGCGAGGCCCGCCCGCTTCTTCATGCCGCCCGAGACCTCACCCGGGAGCTTGCCCAGGTGGTCGACCAGGCCGACCAGCTCCGCGTTGCGGTGGACGATCGCACGGATGTCCCGCTCGCCGGTCCGGGTGTGCTCCCGCAACGGGAAGGCGATGTTCTCGTAGAGGGTCATGGAGCCGAAGAGCGCACCGTCCTGGAAGAGCACGCCGAACTTCCGGCGCACCCGGAAGAGGTCCCTCTCCGACATCGATCCGATGGCCTCGCCGTCCACCAGCACCTCGCCCTCGTCGGGGTGCAGCAGGCCGATGATGTTCTTGAGGAGTACCGACTTCCCCGTGCCGGAGGGGCCGAGGATGGCGGTGATCTTCCCCCGCGGGACGTCGAAGGTCACGTCCTTCAGGATGACGTTGGAGCCGAACCATTTCGAGACGCCCCGCAGGGAGATGACCGCGTCGTCACGGGTGGTGGCCGGCAGCGCTCGGGATCGCCTCAGGGTGAGCGGCATCGCCATGGGAACGGGCCACCGGTGCGGACCTTGCGGTTGACCGTCGCCCGCACTACGGCGTGTCGGGGCGTTCGCTACCCGCCCAGCACGCCGCCCACCGCGCTGCCCAGTCCCGACACCGCGCTGCCCACCGGGGCGGTCACCGACGATCCGGTGGATCCGACCGCGCTGCCCACCGAGCTCACCGCGCTGCCCAGTCCCGACACCGCGCCGCCCACCGGGGCGGTCACCGACGATCCGGCGGATCCGACCGCGCTGCCCACCGAGCTCACCGCGCTGCCCAACCCCGACACC
>DAHXOD010000068.1 GCA_027365055.1 bacterium | reverse complement strand
GCCATCGCCTCGACCGTCCCGCCCCGGTCGACCACCGCCACCGCCAGCACCGGCACCCCGCCGGCGTCGCGCACCGCGGTCGCCGCCTCGAGCAGCTCGGCGAAGCGCTCGCGCGCGGCAGCCCGTCTGGTCGGAACGTGCTCGGTGGGCACGTCGACCGGCTCGTATCCCTTCAGTACGTGGCGGGCCACGGTCACCTTGTGCACCTCGTCGGGCCCGTCGTAGATCCGGGCTGCTCGGGCATGGCGGTACATCGACTCGAGCGGCAAGTCGGTCGAGAACCCGAGCGCTCCGTGCACCTGGATCGCCCGGTCGATGACGTTGTAGAGGACCCCGGCGCCGTAGTACTTGATCATGGCGATCTCCACCCGGGCCGCCGACGCGCCCTCGTTGTCCATCTTCCATGCGGCATAGAGCGTCATCAGCCGGGCCGCGGTCATTTCGGCCAACGAGTCGGCGACCCAGTTCTGGACCGTCTGCTTCTCGGCGAGCGTCGACTTGTGGGTCGTGCGTGAGACCGCCCGCTCGCACAGCATGTCGAAGGCTCGCCTGGACTGGCCGAGCCACCGCATGCAGTGGTGGATGCGGCCCGGGCCGAGGCGCTGCTGGGCGAGCAGAAATCCTTCTCCCTCGTTGCCGACCAAGTTCTCGTAGGGGACACGCACCTCGCGGTAGACGATCTCGGCATGGCCCCCGAACTGGCCGAACTGCTCGACCGGGTTCTCCATGGTGGCGACATCGCGGACGATGTCGACCCCCGGGGTGTCCGCCGGCACCACGATCATCGAACAGCCTGCATAGGGATGAACGTCCGGGTTGGTGACGGCCATCACGATCAGGAAGTCGGCGACCGATCCGTTGGAGGTGAACCATTTGTGTCCGTCGATAACCCACTCGTCACCGTCGCGCACGGCAGTGGTCGAGATCATGGTGGGGTCGGCGCCGGCGCCCGGCTCGGTCATCGAGAATCCGCTGCGCATGGTCCCGTCGAGCAGCGGCTGCAACCAGCGGTCGCGCTGCCAGTCACGCCCGGAGTTCTCGATCCCGATGGCCAGAAGCTCGGCGTTGCCCGAATCCGGTGCGTTGTTGCCGAACGCGACCGGGCCGTAGGCGGTCTGACCCAGGATCTCGTGCATCAGGCCGAGCCGGAGCTGACCGAACCCGCCACCTCCGAGGTCGACCGGCAGGTGGGCGGCCCACAGGCCCCTGCGCTTCACCTCCTCTTGGAGGGGCCGGAGCGCCTCGAGCATGGCTTCGTGCGAGAGTGCGAGCGTCTCGAGAGGGATGATCTCGTCCCGGACGAACCGGCGCATCCACGCCAGCTGCTCCTCGAACTCGGGTTCCGTCGAGAAATCCCAGGCCATCGTCGTCTCCTTCTCGTCGGTGATCAGGGACGATCCCCGGCCACTGCTGTCCGATCCGTCAAGTACCCCCGGCCATCCCCGGACGACGGCCGACGGGGACCAGGGTCCACCCCCGGCCTACTACCGTTGTCGCATGCCCGGCGACACCACTGCTCCCCCTATCCGTACCACCGTCTCGCTCAGCGCGGCCAACCGGGAACCCCGGCCCAGCCTCGTCCGTGCGGACATCGACTCCTCCGAAGCCCGGTCGCGCCTGCAGACGGCTGGGTCGGCGCTCCTCGACCGGCGACGCCTGTTGACCACCGAGGAGCTCACCCGGCTGGCCGAACTACCCGATTCGTGGGTCACCTCCCTGGCCGCCCTCGCCCACCAGGTGCGCCTGGAGTGGTGCGGTCCCGAGGTCGAGGTCGAAGGGATCCTCTCGGCCAAGACGGGTGGCTGCCCCGAGGACTGCCACTTCTGCTCCCAGTCGTCGCGCTTCGAGAGCCCCGTCAAGGCGACCCCGTTCCTCGACGCCGACGAGGTACTGCGAGCTGCGGAGGAGACCCGGTCGCTCGGGGCCTCCGAGTTCTGCATTGTGCTCGCCGTCCGGGGTCCTGACGAACGGACGTTGGCGCGCATCCTCGAACTGGTGCCGCTCGTACGCGAACGCACCGGGCTCAACGTAGCGGTCAGTGCCGGCCTGCTGACGGCCGACCAGGCCCGCCGTCTCGCCGAGGGCGGCGTCCACCGTTACAACCACAACCTCGAGACCGCTCGGAGCTATTTCCCCCACGTCGTGACCACCCACCGGTGGGAGGAGCGGGTGGATACCTGCCGTCTGGTCCGCGAGCACGGAATGGAGCTCTGCTGCGGGGCACTGGTCGGCATGGGTGAGTCCGACCAGCAGCGGGTGGAGCTCATCGGACAGCTCCAGGATCTCGACCCCACCGAAGTGCCACTGAACTTTCTCAACCCCCGGCCGGGTACGCCGCTCGGGGAGGAGGCGCCGGTGCCGGCGTGGGAAGCCATCCGGTGGATCGCTCTGTTCCGCCTGGGCCTCCCCGGCGTCATCCTCCGCTATGCCGGTGGTCGCGAGGTCACCTTGCACGAACTGCAGGCGATGGGGATGACCGCGGGGATCAACGCTCTGATCGTGGGCAACTACCTCACCACGTTGGGCCGCTCCGCCGACGAAGATCTTCAGATGCTGGTCGACCTCCGCATGCCGGTGGGTGCCCTCACCGGAGTGCTCTGAGCCGATGGGCGGCGACACCGCACCCTCCTACTGCACCGGTTGTGGCGTGCCCACCGACCGGTGTCCGGGCTGCACCCGCCGCCTCGATCCGCCCCGGTTCTGCAGCCGATGCGGACGTCGCCTGACCGTCGCCGTGTCCCCGGGGGGGTACCGAGCCCGGTGTCGCGACCACGGCGAGTGCGCCACGGAGACAGGCCGACCACGTCCGATCGACACCGCAGGGAGACGACCATGACGCCTGATGCAACCGGATTCGGGGACGCTGGTTCGGAGCCACAGCCGACTGGTCCCGAGCCGACCCGTCCAGTGGACGCGGACTCATCTGCACACTCCGGTTCCCACCACACCGAGGCGCCGGCTCTGCCGAGCGACATCGTCCTCCAAGCGATCGGGCTGGTGCCCACCCAGGAGCTCCGGTCGTCCCTGATGCGCGCCACCTCGCCCGAGCTGCAACCGAGCCGCGCCGTGCAACACGCCCTGCGTGCGCTCCACCGCCACCACGACCCGGTTCCCTTCCTCAGCCGTTCGCAGTACCGCCTGGCCGTACCCTACGTGGTCGCCGCACTCTCCGAAGCCTGCCTTGCGCACACCATCGAGCTTCTGGCCGACAGCGCCGAGGATCCCGACCGCAGCCAGCTCGAAGAGGCGCTCGACCAGGTGCGTTCGACCTACCCGGATACCACCATCGCCGTCATGTTGGCCGGGGTCGCCACCGATGACATGCCCGCCTCCTCACTCTGCGCTGACCTCCTGGCCACCGATCAGCGCTATGGGCTGGTCACGGCGGTGGCGGCATCGAGGGAAGCGATGGGGGCCACGGGACGTCCGGCGGACTGAGTCCCCGACCCCCGACCCCCGACCCCCGACCCGGACCGTGGCGTGGCGACGCCAGCGACGGCTCGCGGTTCAGGGGCTGGCCGCACTCCCGACCCCGATGCCGGCGAACCAACGGGCTGCAGGCGAGCGAGCCGTCAGCCGCCGACCCGTACCGCTGGCCAATGCGGCCACGGTGCGTGCTCTGCTCGGCGGCGCTCCATCAAGAAGGTCGTTCCAGAACACCGCCCAGCCGCCGGCGATCGCCCTCCCGACACCAGGTGCAGTGACCGCTCGTGCCACCGCGGCGACGGCGGCCGGACGGCCCACCAGAGCGTCTTGGGCCGCGGCGGCAACCTGCTGGTAGGGAAGGTGCGTGGCCAGCAACTCGGCCCGGTAGCACTCAGCCGCGGCGCCCGGCGCGTCCACGATCGCCTCCGCCGCGGCCAGCCCGCTCGCCATCGCCTGGGAGATTCCCTCGCCCTGCAACGGGTTCACCAACCCGGCCGCGTCACCGACCAGCAACGTGCGCCCGGCCGCAGGGGTCGTCCCGACCATGCCCATCTTGAGCCAGCCGCCGAGCCGACGGCGCGGCGTATCGATGGCCTGGCGAAGCAGGCCGAGGGTGGCGAGATGCTCGAGGAACGCGGGGAACAGTCGCACGGCCTCGGAGCCACCGGCGCGCCAGGCCCGGGTGGCGATCCCGAGCCCCACGTTGGCTCCCCCGTCGGCCGTGGGAAAGATCCAGCCGTATCCCGGGAAGGCGTGCCAACGACGGAGCTCCCACAGCACGATGCTCGGGATGGCGACCGCCTGGTCCACATAGCCTCGCACCGCGAACCCCCACAGCACTGCTGCCGGGTCGACCAGCCCGGACCGGGTGGCCACGTTGCTCGTGGCGCCGTCCGCGCCGATCACGAAGTCGGCGTGCAGCGCGGTTCCGTCCGCCATGGCCACACCGCCGGGCCGGTCGCCACCATCGAGCGGTCCGCCGACACGTCCAGTCAACGGGACAGCTCCCGCGTCCACCGCAGCCTGATAGAGGCAGTGGTCGAGATCGGTGCGGGCGAGCGACGTCCCGTGACCGGGGTAGGTCAACCCGGCAGCCGACGGAAGGTGCACACGTCGGCCGGTGGGCCCGACCACCTCCATGTCTCCGACATCTCGGCCGCCGGACAGGGAAACACCACAGCGGTCGAGCAACCCGATCCCCCGGGGCCCCACCAGGTCGCCGCAGGCCTTGTCCCGCGGAAAGCGCGCCTTGTCCACGAGGGCCACCCGAGCACCCCGGCGAGCGAGCGTCAGGGCGGCGACACTTCCCGCCGGTCCCGATCCCACCACCACGACATCGAAACGGGATCCGGGCACGCGCTCCCCGTCGGTACGAGCCCTACTCGGAACGAGGGCTATCGTCGTGATCATTGCACCCAGGGGGAGATCGAATGCGCCAGCAGCGCGGAAGTAGTGTCGATGGCGCCTCGTCCGAGGTGTCAGACGGAGCACGGCGCAGCGCCGGGGACCGGGACCGTTTCGCACAACGACTGTTCACGTCGCTCCCCTCCCGGTACGACTCGCTGGGGAAACTGCTCTCACTCGGCCAGGACCGGCGTTGGCGGAGCGCGATGGTCGACCACATCGTGCCCGCCCGGCCCCGGATCATGCTCGATGTCGCCTGCGGACCGGCCGGCGTCACCCTCGAACTCGCCGATCGGACCGACGCCCGCATCGTCGGCCTCGACCTGACCGAGCCGATGCTCCGCCAAGGTGTGGCCAACGTCCACCGGGCCGGCCGCGACGACCGGATCGGGCTAGTGCTCGGACGCGGCCAGCAACTTCCCTTTCCCGACGCAACTTTCGACGCGCTGACGTTCACCTACCTGCTGCGGTACGTCGACGATCCCCAGCAGACGCTCGGCGAACTGGCCCGGGTGGTGGCGCCCGGCGGGGTCGCCGCCAGCCTCGAGTTCTTCGTCCCGCCTGACCGGTTCTGGCGGTTCTGGTGGTGGGGGTACACCCGCCTGGTGCTTCCGATCGGCGGTTGGCTGACCGGTGGTCGGGGATGGTTCACCGTAGGGCGGTTCCTCGGTCCCAATATCTCGGGCCACTACCGGCGCTACCCGCTGCCCTGGCTCATCGCCGCCTGGAAGCTGGCCGGGTTCGAGCACGTCGGGGTCCGGTTGATGAGCCTGGGCGGTGGCCTGGTGATGTGGGGAACCCGCCGCGAGGACGATGGGGCGCCAAGCAGCGGGGCCGAGCAACCGAGCCCGACGTCGGGCCCGACGTCGGGCGCGACAACGGACGCGACCGGAGACAGGTAGTGGGCGGCGGCCCCGCTCCCGGCAGGCCACCGGGGTCGGATCGGTCGGATCGTCCGGCGTACTACGCGGCCTCACCCGGGGCGTGGCGCGATTGGTGGACCCTGTTGCATCCCCCGTACACCGCGTGGCACCTCGCCTACGTGGTGATCGGTGCCTCACTGGTCCCCGAAGTGGACCTCACCCGGCTCCTCGCCGCAGTTCTGGCCTTCTTCCTGGCGGTGGGCATCGGGGCCCATGCGCTCGACGAGTTGCACGGGCGCCCGCTCCGCACCCACATCTCTGCCGGGGTCCTGGTCGGCGCGGCCGGAATATCCCTGCTCGGTGCGCTGGCGCTCGGGGTCGTAGGGGTCACCCAGGTGGGCTGGGCGCTGATCCCGTTCCTCGTCATCGGTCCCTTGGTGGTGGTGGCCTACAACCTCGAGCTCTTCGGAGGCATACTGCACAACGACGTCACTTTCGCCGCCGCCTGGGGCGCGTTCCCTGTCGTGACCGCCACCGTCGCCCAGCATGGCCGGCTCGACCTCGCGTCGGTGATCGCCGCCGGCGGTGCCTTCGCACTGTCGCTGGCCCAGCGTTGGTTGAGCACCCCGGCGCGCATGCTCCGGAGGAGGACCCGCTCGGTCCGAGGTTCCCTCACGCTCGAAAACGGCCAAGGGGTTCCCCTCGACCAGGCCATTCTGCTTGCCCCTCTGGAACGAGCACTACGGGCACTGTCGTGGGGGGTCGTCCTCGTGGCGGCGTCGTTGGCAGTGGCCCGGCTCCGGTAGGTCCTGCATCCGGTGCCCTGGATGGCCCGGTGCCCCACCGGCGGTGTCCGGCGTCGCTCCCCGTCACTCCCGACCGGTGCGCATCCGGCGACGGAACCCCGCCACCGTCATCTCCACCACCCGGTCGTGCCCCCACGCCAGCATCGGATGGGCGACTCGGCTGGCCACCCGCATCGGTCGCTGCATCATCTCGACCGTCCAGGACACCTCCGCCCGCGAGCCGGAGCCGTCGGGATGCAGCCGCAGTGTGGCCTCTCCCTGGAGGTCGCCCCGGATCAGCGCGTCGATGCGGTGGGGACGCTCGCAACCCACCAGCTCGACCTCGATGCGCATGCGGTACGGGACCGGCGGTGCCACCACCCCGCTCAGCACCGCTCCGTCGACGAGACCGGGGCCGTCGAGATGGAATTCCTTCAGCCACAGCCACCACTCTTCGAAGTGGTCCACCTCCTCGACGGCGGCCCACACCACGTCAGGAGGATCCGGGAAGGCGAACTCGCGGCGGTAGTCGATCACCGGTGCGGACGCCATACCCACACGTTAGGGCGCCGCCCCGAACGACCGCCCGTCGTGGCCAGGTGGCCAGTTCCACGGGTGCTCAGGTCCCGGGTGGCCAGTTCACCGGGTGCTCAGCCGGCCGGGACCTTCCAGCCCTTGCTCTCGGCGATCTCCTTGCAGGTCGGGCAGATGCCGTAGCGTTTGGGGTCGCGCCCGGGCACCCAGATCTTTCCGCACAGTGCCTTGACCGCGGTCCCGTTGACCATTCCCTCGACGACCGACGGGCCGGCTGAGATGAAGTCACCCTTCTCCGGCTTGTACCCCTCGAGAACGATGTGCGACATCCGCTCGTGGTCCCCGTCGAGCTGAGGATCGGACAGCCGGGGTGAGAGCGTGGTTCCAGACTCGGTCATCCGTCCAGGATCGCGCAACGCGCACCGGCCCACACGACGGCCACGGATCTGCCCTGCTCCCTCTACGATCGGGGGGTGCCAGTACGCTCCCTCGTCCTCGCTTCGGGCTCGCCCGCCCGGCTGCGGCTTCTGCGCGACGCCGGGTGTGCCCCGACGGTGGTGGTGAGCGGTGTCGCCGAAGACGACGTCGCCGCACCGACCACCCGTGCACTCGCGCTGGAGCTCGCCGAGCGCAAGGCCGCCGCCGTCGCCCGGTCCGACGGGGACGCCGTCGTCGTCGGTTGTGATTCGCTCCTGGAATTCGAGGGGCGCCGTCACGGGAAGCCGGCTGGGGCCCGACAGGCATTGGACTGGCTCCGGTCGATGCGAGGACACCATGGGACGCTGTTCACCGGACACTGTGTCATCGACGAGCGCACCGGCCATCAGGTCTCCGACGTGGCCGCCACGGTGGTGCATTTCGGGACCACCACCGACGAGGAGCTCGAGGCCTACGTGGCGTCGGGTGAAGCACTGGCGGTCGCCGGCGCCTTCACCCTGGACGGACGATCCGCCCCGTTCATCGACGGGATCGAGGGCGACCCGAGCAACGTGATCGGGTTGTCCCTTCCGCTGTTTCGTGTGCTGCTGTCCCAGCTGGGCATACCGATCACCGCGCTGTGGGACCGATGACCGACACGGCGGTCCGAGCGACCACGGCGGTCCGAGCGACCGGGGTCACGGCCCGAACGCCCAAGACCCTCGCCATCGGACCGATCCTCGTCGACCCACCGGTGGTGCTCGCCCCGATGGCCGGGGTGACCACCGCCGCGTTCCGCCACCTCTGTCGATCGTACGGCGCCGGGCTCTACGTCAGCGAGATGATCACGGCGCGCGCCCTGGTCGAGGGCAACGCGAAGACCATGGGGATGGTGGCGTTCGAAGACGACGAGCCGGTGCGGAGCGTGCAACTCTACGGCGTCGACCCGACGGTGATGCACGGCGCGGTGCGGCGTCTGGTCGACGAGATCGGTGTCGACCACATCGACCTGAACTTCGGATGCCCGGCCGCCAAGGTGACGCGCCGGGGAGGGGGTGCCGCCCTCCCGGTCCACCGGCCGCTCCTCGCCTCCGTGATCTCGGCGGCGGTGGAGGCCGCCGGCGCGGTGCCGGTGACCGCTAAGTTCCGGATCGGGATCGACGACGACCACGCCACCTCACTCGACACCGGGCGCATCGCGGAGGACTCGGGTGCCGCTGCCGTCGCCCTCCACGCCCGCACCGCCGAGCAGCTCTACTCGGGCCGGGCCGACTGGAGGGCGATCGCCGAGCTGAAGGAGGCAGTCACCTCCATCCCCGTGCTCGGGAACGGCGACATCTGGGAGGCGGCCGACGCGCTGGCGATGATGGAGTCCACCGGCTGCGATGGGGTGGTGGTGGGTCGAGGGTGCCTCGGACGACCGTGGCTGTTCGGCGAGTTGGCGGCCGCCTTCGCCGGACTCCCCGCGCCAACGCCGCCCACCCTCGGCGGGGTCGCCCAGGTGATGAGCGCCCACGCGACGCTCCTGGTCGCCGCTT
>DAHXOD010000067.1 GCA_027365055.1 bacterium | reverse complement strand
CCGACCCGACGTCTACGGGAAGGTCGGGACGTCAGGGGTGTCGGTGGCCACGCTCGATGACATGAAGGCGCTCTACGACGGCTTCGACCTCTGCGATCCGGCCACCTCGGTGTCGATGACCATCAACGGCCCGGCCCCGACGATCCTGGCCATGTTCTTGAACACCGCGATCGACCAGCAGCTCGACCGGTTCGCCGCCGACCACGGCCGTCGGCCGACCGCCGAGGAGGCCGAGGCCGTGCGGGCCACGACGCTGCGCACCGTGCGGGGGACCGTGCAGGCCGACATTTTGAAGGAGGACCAGGGTCAGAACACCTGCATCTTCTCCACGGAGTTCTCCTTGGGGGTGATGGCCGACATCCAGGAGTACTTCATCGCCCATCGCGTCGAGCGCTTCTACTCGGTGTCGATCTCGGGGTACCACATCGCCGAAGCCGGGGCGAACCCCATCACCCAGCTGGCGTTCACCCTGGCCAACGGGTTCACCTATGTCGAGTCGTACCTGGCCCGGGGGATGTCCGTGGACGACTTCGCCCCCAACCTCTCGTTCTTCTTCTCCAACGGGATGGACCCCGAGTACACGGTGATCGGTCGGGTGGCCCGGAGGATCTGGGCCATCGCGATGCGCGACCGCTACGGGGCCAACGAGCGGTCGCAGAAGCTCAAGTACCACGTCCAGACCTCGGGTCGTTCGCTGCACGCCCAGGAGATGGCGTTCAACGACATCCGGACCACGCTCCAGGCGCTCTGCGCCATCGAGGACAACGCCAACAGCCTGCACACCAACGCGTTCGACGAGGCGGTGACCACACCGTCGACGGACTCGGTCCGACGGGCGCTGGCGATCCAGCTGATCATCAACAAGGAGTGGGGCATGGCGTCCAACGAGAATCCCCTCCAAGGCAGCTTCGTGGTCGAGGAGCTCACTGCGCTGGTGGAGGAGGCGGTCCTCGACGAGCTGGACCGGATCTCCGAGCGGGGTGGCGTGCTCGGTGCCATGGAGACCGGCTACCAGCGCGGCCGCATCCAGGACGACTCCATGTACTACGAGCACGCCAAGCACGACGGGTCGCTGCCGATCGTCGGGGTCAACACCTTCACCACCGAGGCACCGGATCAGCCGGCCGAGACCGTGGAGCTGGCGCGGGCCACCGAAGCGGAGAAGGAGGGTCAGGTCCGGCGCCTGGCCGAGTTCCACCAGCGCCACGCGGCCGAGCGCGCCCCGGCGCTGGCTGCGTTGCAGCACACCGCCCTGACGGGCGGCAACGTCTTCGCCGCGTTGATGGAGACGGTTCGCAGCGCGTCGCTCGGGGAGATCACCGGGGCGCTGTTCGAGGTGGGCGGGGTCTACCGCCGGAACGTGTAGGTGACGGTGCCGGCACGCGTGGCCGGGCTGCTCCCAGGAGGTGGCACGAGACGGCGTACGCCCCCCCTGCGTACGGTTGGCCAGACCAGGTCGCCCACCGGCCTTCGAGCTCCAGACCGGCGGCCTGGCAGTGCTCGTCGTAGGACTCGAGTGAGTAGTGGCGGTCGAGTGAGAAGCCGGCCACCAGCCTCCCCTCTGTCACCAGGTGCCGCCGGCAGCCAGCCACCAGTGCCGCCTGGGTTCCGGGCGGTGTGAAGAGCGGCACGTTGCCGGCCATCACCACCAGGTCGAACGTCCGGTCGAGAACGATGGTGGCGACGTCGCCGATCAGCCAGGTGCACGACGGCGCCGACCGTCGGGCCGTGGCGATCATCGACGGGTCGGCATCCACGCCGGTCACGTCGATTCCCCGCCGGGCCAGCTCTCCGCCGACCCGGCCGGTGCCGCATCCGGCGTCGAGCACCGACCTGGGCCGGTACCGCTCGACGAAGTCGGCTTCGCCGTGGATCGCCACCCCCGACGCGGCCAGGTCATCGAACCTCTGTTGGTAGGCATCGCCGTCCCACTGCATCCCGTCAGTGTGGCGCGGGGATCGGGCTGCCCTGGCACGCCCACGACTCCGGGTGGCACACCTCGTGGCTAGGTTGGCCGGATGGGCCACCCGGGACCGGTCGAGCTGGGCAGAGGGGTCGTCGTCGCGGCCGGTGCCGGCGCGCCCGACGGGTGGGAGCGGTGCCGGCGCGTGCGCGTGAGCCCGTCCGACGTGGTCGATCCGGAATCGGTGGTCGCCGTCCTCCACGAGGCGTGGCTCACGAGGCAGCCGGTGGTGATCGAGCTCGCTGCCGACGCCGACGAGCTGCGGGCACCGGAGCGCCACCTGGGGCCGGTGTACGACCTGGCACCGGGGTTCGACTTCACCCGCGAGCGGCTTCAGTTCCTGGTGTGGGCGAACACCTACGACGCCAGGGGAGCGGAGCCCGTCTGGTGGCACGGACGAAAGGCGGCCCGCCGGTTCGCCGCCCAGGGGGTGGTCGAGGGGGGCCCGGCCGACATCCTCCTCGCCGACGGCACCCCGCTCCTCGTGGACGGCGGCCCACCCGACCCTCCGCCGCTGCCCGGCGACCCGGGGGTCGTGCACCGGTGGAGCGCCGAGGCCGGCCGGCTGACCGTCGCCTCCCATGGGTCACCCGCCGCCGATCTCGCCCCCGATCAGCTCGCGGCCGTCGCCCACGGGTGCGGTCCGGCCCGGGTCATCGCACCGGCGGGCTCGGGGAAGACCCGGGTGCTCACCGAGCGCCTTCGTCACCTGGTGGGCGACCGGGGCGTCCACCCGGGCTCGGTGTGCGCGGTGGCCTATAACACCAGGGCGGCTGACGAGCTGCACCTTCGCTGTGCTGCCGTCGTCACCTCGGAGGGCCCCGCGATCCGGACTCTCAACAGCCTCGGCCTGTGGATCTGCAACCGGTTCGGCGCCACTCCGCCAGGGGGTGCGGATCACGGGACGGCGCGGCACCGGGTCACCATGCGGCTCCAGGTTCTCGACGAACCGGCGGTGCGCGAGGTGGTGCAGCGGGTGTTCACCGTGCGCCGCCAGGCGAATACCGACACTGTCGTGCCCTACATCGAAGCGCTGTCGGCGATCCGGCTCGGTCTGATGACACCGGCTGCCGCCGAGGCGGCCTGTCCCGACGCGTCGGGGGTGGCCGACGGGTTCGACCGGTACCGGGCCGAGCTGGCCCGGATGGGAGCGCTCGATTTCGACGAGCAGATCTACCGTGCCATCGAAATTCTGGTGACCGACCCCACTGCCAGGTGGTCGGCACAGGCCCGGTGCCGACGCCTGCTGGTCGACGAGTTCCAGGACCTGACTCCGGCGCACGTGCTCCTGATCCGCCTGCTGGCTGCGCCCGGCTACGACTGCTTCGGCGTCGGGGACGACGACCAGGTGATCTACGGCTATGCCGGGGCGAGCCCCGAGTTCCTGATCGAGTTCCCCCGGTTGTTCCCCGGTGCCGCCCACCATCCGCTCGAGGTCAACTACCGGTGTCCTCCGCCCGTCGTGACGGCCGCTGTCGAGCTCCTCTCCTACAGCCACCGCCGTCTCGACAAGACCATCCGTTCCGCTGGGCCCCGCCGTGACGACGCCACCGTCGAGCCGGTGGCGTCGGTGTCCAAGGGACCCCTGGTGGGTGCCGGTCCGCTGGCGGTGCAGACCGCGCCGGCCAGCTCGTTGGCGGCCCTGGTCCTCTCGGCGATCGACGGGTGGACCGACGCCGGGGTCGGACTCGCAGACATCGCCGTCCTGGCCCGGGTCAACGCGGCGTTGCTGCCCGTGCAGGTGGCCTGCCTGGAGGCAGGCGTGCTGTGTTCGATGCCGCTCGGTACCGCCGTACTGGCTCGCACCGGGATCCGGACGGCATTGGCCTATCTCCGCCTCGGCTCCGAACCCGACCGCATACGAGCGGAGGATGTGCGAGACACCATCCGTCGCCCGTCACGTGGCATCGCTCCCATGGTGGTCGACATGGCCACCAAGGGCCGGTGGACCTCGGTGGCCGACATTCGGCGCCTGGCCAGCCGCCTGACCGGACGTGACGCGCCGAAGGTGCTGGCCTACGCCGACGACCTCGAACGGGTGGTCGTGGCCTGTGGACGCTCGACCGCCGACGCGGTGGACACGATCCGGACCGGCATCGGGCTCGACGACACCATGGACGTACTCGACTCGTCGCGTCGGGAGGTCGACCGTTCGACCCACCGCGACGACCTGGTGGCACTGGCGTCGGTCGCACTGCTCCACCCGGAAGCGTCGACCTTCGAACCGTGGCTCCGCGACGTCCTGTCCCGCCCGTCGCCGTCCACGCCCGCGGTGGAGCTGTCGACCGTCCATCGGATCAAGGGCAAGGAGTGGAGCCGGGTCGTCGTCTTCCATGCATCGCAGGGCCTGTTCCCCCATCGCCTCAGCGACGACGACGAGGGGGAGCGACGGGTGTTCCACGTCGCGCTGACCCGGGCGCGTGACCAGGTGCTCGTCCTGGGCGATGTCGACGATCCGTCCCCGTTCATCGCCGAGCTGGACGGGAGCGCACCCCGCCGGGCTCGGCCCGCCGGGCGACGAGGTGCGGGCGGTCGAGACAGCGAGCCGCAACGGGCGCGTCCCGCCGGGCAATCGGCCCGGACCGCGGGCGCGGCCGGTGCCGCGGGTGCCCGGGCGGGTGGGGCGTCCCGAGTCGAGACCCCTCTGGAACGATCACTGCGTGAGTGGCGTTCCGCGGTGGCCCGGCGTGAGAAGGTGCCTGCCTACGTCGTGCTCAACGACCAGGAGCTGATCGGCATCGCCGAGCGGGCACCGGGGACCCTCTCCGAGCTGGCAGCCTGTCGGGGCATGGGACCGATCCGGCTCGAACGGTGGGGCGACGAGCTGCTCTCGGTGCTCGGTGCGGCATCCACCTGAGCGCCCGACCGTGACGCTCGCGCTGTCGGGGAGGAGGGGGGGAGGGCCCGGCGGGGCCCGGCGACTCCGGAACCGGAGCCCCGGACCATCGGGTGACGACGGGCCGCCCGTCGCTCAGGACGCTGCCGGCGCTCCCTCGGTGTCCCGGCGGTGCGGATCGGAGTGATCCCAGTCGGCCAGCAGGGTGCGCAGCGCGGTCAGCAGGATCAGGGGCTGGTCGAGCATGGCATGGTGGCCGGCCTCCGGTAGCTCGATGACCGGTGTCACCCGACCGAGCTCTTCGAACATCGACCGGCCGATGTCTGCGGTGACCAGTCCGTGCTCGGAACGCAGGAGCGCGAACCGGCACCGGACCCGGCTCAGGTACGGAAGCGCCACGCCCCGCATGCCGCCGCCGAACTGGGCGAAGATGTCCCGATCGAACTTCCACTGCCAACCACCGGGACCCGGGCGGATGGAGTGCCTGGCCACGTGGTCCATCACGTAGGGCAGGTAGTGGTCCTGGGCCGGGACCGTGCGGAAGTGCCGGACCGCCTCGTCGACGCTGGGATAGACGCGCGGCTTGCCGAATGCCTCCCGCAGCCGGTAGGCGCCGATCTCCGGATCGGGCACCGTCACCGGGGAGTCGCACACGACCGCCCCGGTGACCCGGTTACCATGGCGGGCCGCGGTGGCGATGGTCACGAACCCGCCCATGCTGTGGCCGACGACGACCGGCGGTCCGTCGATCCGTCCCGCGTCGGCGACCGCCATCACCTCTTCCGTCCATTGCTCGAGCGAGTACTGCGTACGGTGCCCGCTGTCACCATGGCCGGAGAGGTCGATGCACAGCACCCGGAAGTCGCCGGCGAACGTGGCGGCCACGTGGGTCCACCAATGGGCGTGCGCTCCGCCGCCGTGGACGAAGACCAAGCCCCGGGCGTGGGGTGAGCCGCAGGCCAGGGCATGGATCGTGCAACCGTCGACCTCGACCTCGAGGTCGTGCTGGGGGACGGCGAGGGCGTTGCGGAACCAGTCGGGTGAGTCGGGGGTCATCGGCGTGGCGCTCTCGTCCATCGTCAGATCACAGCACAGACGGGCCTGGAAGGCCGGTCCGGGGTGGGGCGCTCGTGGAGACGGATCGCTCCGATCGACGCAGCGCGCATGGCGGAGCGCCGCACCTCACCGACGCCGCTCCGATCGACCCCGTTGTGGATCGACGACGAGCTCGAAGGGTCCGGCTCGGAGCCGGGTGGGCTCGGCCCGGTCGACCAGGTCGGGGCAGACCGCGGCGCGACCTTGCCGTGCCTCGTGGTCCGAGGCGCGGCCGACGGCGACGACCTCGTCGAACAGCGACCGTCCCGGGGGGTCGACCAGGTCCAGGTCGTCGGAGACGACGGCCATGCCGCCCGACACCGCGACCGTCATGGCCCAGGTGCGGATCTGCTCGGGAGTCAGGCGGGTCGAGCGAGCCCGCACCATGACGCAGTCCGGGTCGTTCTGCCAGAGCCGCCGGTGCATGAACGACCGGACCATCGTGTTGGTCGTCGCGTAGCGGGTCGCGGGCTGGGTGCGGAGGTAGCCCGGCACCAGCTCGAGGTCGGGGTCCAGGTCCCACACCGGGGCGACGTCCTGGCCGATGCGGCAGCCGTCGACCACCCCCACCACGTTGGCGAGCGGCACGCCGCACCCCAGCAGGAACGTGTCCTCGCCTGCTCCCCGCCGGATGGCATCGAACCCGGCCCGGACCCGTTCGGCGGGCGTCAGTGTCTCGTCGGCATGGTGACCCTCGACGGAGGGAGCGAAGGTGAAATCGAGCTTCAGGTAGCGGAACCCCGCATCGACGAGCTCTGAGGCCACGGTCTGCAGGTGGTCGAGCACCTCGGGGGACGACGTGTCGAGCCCGTAGACGGAGCCGTCGTCGGCGCCGGTCCACGCCGGGTTCCACCATGCACGCCGTGGTCGCCTGTCCTCGCCGCCCGCAGGCCGGGGACCCGGCTCGCCGGTCATCCAGTCGGGGTGGCGGGCGAAGAGCTGCGACCCCGGTGCGACCAGGAAGGGAGCGATCCAGAGCCCCGGCACCCGCCCGGAGGCGGACACCGCTGCCGCCAGCGAGTCGAGCGACGAAGGAAAGGCGTCGCTGCACGTCAGCCAGTCCCCGACCGCCCGCTGGTAGCCGTCGTCGAGCTGAAACATCTCGAACGGCCAGTCGGCGGACCGGGCCAGTTGGGAGCGGAAGTCGTCCTCGGTCACCGCGTCGAAGTAGTGGTACCAGCTGCACCATCCGACCACGTAGGGGTGGGCGACCCGGGCCCGGCCGCGCCGCCCGACCTCGCTCGCCCACGCCGCCAGCTTGGACGGTCCGTCGAGCTCGTCCCGTGCATCGACCATCACCCGATGGAGTGTCCGGGAGACCCCGGGATCCAGTCGGGCGCCACCGAGGAACGCCTCGACCGCGCATTCGGCGGTGCGGTTCCGGCCCGCGGGCCCATCGCGGCGGTCGGCGCTCGCCGCCGCGGCGGCCGGCGGGGTCAGCCGAATGGTCCCGTCGTGGCGGTCGCCGCCATCGAAGCCCACCAGCCACGGGGCCGCGGTCTGCGACCGGTCGACGATCAGGGCCACCCATTCCGACCGGAGCTGGTCACCGGCCACCGGGACCGCGTCGGCGTGATGAGCCGCCCGGAGGATGCCGGAGCCGCCCGGGCCGCCCGCGGTGGACGGGTCACGGTCCCGGCCGAGCACGCGGAGCCCGGCCGGGGACCACGACTGGTAGCCGTTGGTGACCATGGCCAGGCGCTCCGTCGCGCCGTCGACTGCGAAGACCAGGGCGACCGACCGGATCCTGACCGGCGCGTCCGACCGGTTGGCCACCGACCAGGCCAGTTCGAACGCCGGCGCGGCTCGTGCCCCCCGTCCCCCGGCACCCGGCCCCGCCCCACGGGCCGCCGACGGCTCCGACCCGCCGAGCTCGACCGTGACCGGGCCGAGGTCGACGGTGGTGGCCAACGAGTCCACGGGCGCGTCCAGGTGCACCAGTCCGGTGCGCCGGTCGCCGAGGACGACGTCGATCCTGATGGGGCGCGGTTGCCTATCGATCCCGGAGGGGCGCGGTTGCACAGCCCCCAGTGTGCCCGCCTGCGCCCGGTGCGGTGAGCCGGCGACGCGTATCCTTGGCGCATGGGAGCCCGCCGTCCCGAGCCGCCGCCGGCGGACGATGGCGCTGGCCCGGGTGGCGTCGACAGGCGAGGAACGCCGGGCCCGCGTGCTCAGTGGGCCGTCCGGGTCTCGACCGTGGTGGTGGTCGCGGGAGCGGTGGCGGCGCTGGCCGGTTGGGCGAGCGGCTGGGCGCTCTCCACCTGGGGAGCTCGGACCGGAACGTTCGGGAGCGCCCTGGCGGTGCTGGCGCTTGGCGCATGGTCGGCCCACCGGTCGGCCCACCGGACGGCCCGCACGGCGCCCGCCGGGTCGCCGCCACCGGCACGACGGCCGCTGGGTTGGGGCTGGCTGTGGGTGGCGACGGTGGTGGTCGCTGCCACCTGGGACGTCCTCGCCCTGCTGACACCGCCCGATCGTCACCACCTGACCCTGAGCGCCCTGGAGCTGGCGGAGCGGCCGCTCCACGCCCTGGTGTTCGCGCTCTGGCTGCTCATCGGGTGGGTGCTGGCCTCGACCCCAATGCGGGCCCGGGCCCGGGCCCACCGGGCGGCGCGGGCCGAGCGGTGACGCCCGCGGCCGCCCTCGCCCCCGTCGCCATGGGTCGCGGCTCGGCCGTCGGGTCGGCGGTGGTGGTCGGATCGGACAAGCCGGCTGGCCTCGCGTTCTGGTCGGTGGTGATCGCCGCCGTCGCCGGCCTCGAGCTGCTCGCCCGCCGGCACCCCGAGCGATTGCCGTCCGCCGGTTCCCTGGTGGGGCACTACCTGGGCCACCCCGCGCTGCGGGCGGTGGCGGTGGCGGTGTGGCTCTACGCCGGGTGGCACCTCTTCTCGCACTGACCACCTCGCCGCGGCCCCCGGTTGCTGCCAAGATGCACGGATGCGAGGACGGGGGTGACCGCCACGGCCGCGGACGGTGCGGGCGAGGCGGCGCTGGTGCCCCTCCCGTCCCAGCCCGACGGGGTGCCGTGGCCGGACGACGACTGGCCGGACGGGGCTGCTCCCGACCCGACCCGGCTCGCGGCCGTGGTCGCCGCGGCGTTCGACGAGGACGGTCCGCTGGCTACCACGTGCGCGGTCCTGGTGGTCCACGGGGGCCGCC
>DAHXOD010000066.1 GCA_027365055.1 bacterium | reverse complement strand
GGTCGGAGTGGGAGGCGGTCTTCGACGGGAGCGATGCGTGCGTCGCCCCCGTGCTTTCCTTCGACGAGGCGCGTGTCCATCCCCACAACGTGGAGCGGGGTACGTTCATCGAGGTGGCCGGGGTGGTCCAACCCGCCCCCTCCCCACGTTTCGAAGGTACCCCGGGAGCGATCCGCCGCCCACCACCGAATCCCGGCCAGCACGGGGACGAGGCCCTGGCGGAGTGGGGGCTGGTACCCGACGAGATTGCGGCACTGCGCGCCTCGGGGGCAGTGCGGTGACCCGGGCGCCGCTGGCGACCCGGACGCCGCTGGTGACCCGGGCGCCGCGGCCGCGGGTCGCCCCGTTCAGAGGTTGACGACCGGGCAGGTGATCGTCCGGGTGATGCCCTCGATGAGCTGGACCCGACTGACCACCATCCGTCCCAGCTCGTCGACCGAGCCGGCTTGCACCCGGACGATCACGTCGTACGGTCCGGTCACGTCCTCCGCCGTGACCACACCCTCGATCGCTCCGACCGATCGGGCGACGCCGGCTGCCTTGCCGACCTCGGTTTGGATGAGCACGTAGGCCTGTACCGGCATCGAGTCCTTCCTCACGGACGGTGCCGCCCGCTCGGGGACATGCTAACGCTCCACCGGTTCGGGCATACCATGCCGGGGTGAGCGTTCGGGAGCGTGGAGAGCAGTTCCGGAAGCTGGTCCGCACGTCGTTCGCCGACCTCTTCGACCAACGCCACCCGTTCGGCCGGCTGGCCCTCACCCAGGTACTGCTCACCGCTGGCGACACGGTCTTCGCCGTGTCCTTGGCCGGATCACTCTTCTTCTCCATTTCGCCCGACGCGGCCAAAAGCAAGATCGTGCTCTACCTGCTGCTGACCATTGCCCCCTTCGCGGTGGTGGCGCCCGCTCTCGGTCCGCTGGTCGACCGGAGCCGAGGGGCTCGACGCGCCATGGTGGTCACGTCGGCACTGGGGCGCGCCATCCTGTGCGTGTTCCTCGCCCGGGATATCCACTCCCTGTTGCTGTTCCCCGAAGCGTTCGCCATGCTGGTGCTTTCCAAGGTGTTTCTGATCACCAAGGGCGCGCTGGTGCCCGAAATGGCCGCGCTGGGGATGCTCGACGTGGAGCCGTCGACGGCCACTCGTGCCGGTGGCTCCGAGCCATCAGGGGACCGCCCGAAGGTCGCCCCGGACCACCGGGGCGGTCCCGAGCCGACTCCGCCCTACGGAACGCCGCCGGCGGGTGCCCCGGTGGCGGGTGCCGAGGCGGCGTCAACGGTGCGTGCGAGCGTCGCCCCGGGACTGGCGGCATTGAACGCCAGGCTGGGCCTGCTTGCGTCACTGTCCGCCTTCGTGGCCGCCGGTCCGGCCATCGTCGTGCTGAAGCTCGGCAGTGCATCGGGCGTGCTCTGGCTGGGTGTGGCGGTGTTCCTCGGTGGCGTGGTGGCCGCCGCGCGGCTGCCGGTGACCCGCTCGAACCGGCGGACCGGACGGCGGGGGCGATCCGATGACGCCCCGAGATCGTCGGTGCCGGTGGCCCCCGACGGCAGCGGCGACGGGTGGACCCAGGATTCCCTCGACGTGGCGGCCCTGTCGCCGATCGCACCCTCCGAGGTGCTGCTCGCCATGCTTCCCATGTCGGTCCTGAAGGCGCTGGTGGGATTCCTCACGTTTCTGTTTGCGTTCGGTCTCCGCCGCGAAGGGGCGGCGACCTGGTGGTTCGGCCTGTTGTTGGGCTCGATCACCGCCGGAGCGCTGGTCGGGGTGCTCCTGGTCGCCCGCATCCGGCGTGTCTTCTCCGAGCACCAGATCCTGGTGGGCTCTCTGTGGCTGGTGGCGGCCGTATCCGCCACGGCCATCGTGGTGTCCGGGCGACTGGTGCAGGTGGTGGTCGCCTTCGGGGTCGGCGTGGCCGGTTCGCTGTCGAAGCCCTCGTTCGATGCCCTGATGCAGCAACATGTCGCCGAGTCCAACCAGGGCCGAGCGTTCTCCCGCTCGGAGACCAGGTTCCAGCTGGCCTGGGTCCTCGGGAGCTTCTTCCCGGTGGTCCTGACCCTGTCGATCGCCACGGGCGACGTGGTGATCCTCGCGCTTGCGGTGGTTGGTGCGCTGGTCACCATGAGCTCGCTGGCGGCCGAGGAGCGGTCGCGCCAGGCGCGAACCCGTCAGGCGGTTGCTGGTCACGGGCCGTCGGCGCCCGCCCGCCGGAGCAGGTAGGGCGGGGGAGTAGGGACGGCGCGGACCCCTCGGTGCCCCGAGGTCGAGGGCTCAGCCCAAGCGCTGCTCGAGCTGGTCGACCTCGGCACGCAGACGCTCCGGGAGCTTGTCGCCGAACACTGCGAAGTGCTCGCGGATGCTCGGGACCTCGGCCCGCCATCCATCGGCATCGAACTCGAGGAGCTTGCGCAGGTCAGCGGCGGAGACGTCGAGCCCGTCGGTGTCGATCGCCGCCGGTGACGGCAGGTAGCCGATCGGGGTCTCGACCGCATCGCCGGTGCCGCTGACCCGTTCGAAGACCCACTTGAGAACACGCGAGTTCTCGCCGAACCCGGGCCAGAGCCACCGACCGTCTGCGTCCTTGCGGAACCAGTTCACGTAGAAGATCTTGGGAAGCTTCTCGGCGTCGGCCGACTGCCCGACGCGCAGCCAGTGGGCGAAGTAGTCGGCCATGTTGTACCCGCAGAACGGCAGCATGGCGAACGGATCGCGTCGCAGGTTGCCGACGGCACCGGTGGCCGCCGCGGTGGTCTCCGAGGCCATGATCGAACCGAGGAACACCCCGTGCTCCCAGTCGCGGGCCTGGAACACCAGCGGCACCACCGAGGCGCGGCGGCCACCGAAGAGGATCGCGTCGATCGGCACGCCGGCAGGGTCCTCCCACTCGGGTGCGATGGCCGGATCCTGGGAAGCAGGCACCGTGAAACGGGCGTTGGGATGGGCGGCCGGTCCGCTCCCCGGTGTCCAGTCCTCACCCTTCCAACTGGTGAGGTGCGCAGGCACGTCGTCGGTCATCCCCTCCCACCAGATGTCACCGTCGTCGGTCATGGCCGTATTGGTGAAAATGGTGTTGGCATCCATGGTGCGGATCGCGTTCGGGTTGGTGTGCATGCCGGTACCGGGCGCCACGCCGAAGAACCCGGCCTCGGGGTTGATCGCGTAGAGGCGACCGTCGGTCCCGAACTTCATCCAACAGATGTCGTCCCCCACCGTCTGGACCTCCCAGCCGGGAAGGCTCGGGACCAGCATGGCCAAGTTGGTCTTGCCGCAGGCGGACGGGAACGCCCCGGTGACGAAGCGGGTCTCTCCCTCGGGGTTGGTCAGCTTCAGAATGAGCATGTGCTCGGCCAGCCAGTGGTCGTCACGGGCCATCACCGACGCGATCCGGAGTGCGAAGCACTTCTTTCCGAGCAGGGCATTGCCCCCGTAGCCCGAGCCGAACGACCAGATCTCGCGGGTCTCGGGAAAGTGGACGATGTACTTGTTGTCCGCACTGCACGGCCAGGGCGAGTCCGCGGCGCCGTCCACCAGTGGCGCTCCGACCGAGTGGAGGCAGGGGACGAACTCGCCGTGCGATCCGAGCACGTCGAGCGCGGCCCGACCCATGCGGGTCATGATCCGCATCGACACGGCGACGTAGGGAGAGTCGGTGATCTCCACACCGATGTGGGCGATGTCGGACCCCAGGGGGCCCATCGAGAAGGGCACCACGTACATGGTCCTTCCCCGCATCGAACCCCGGAACAGGTCGGTGAGGGTCGTCCGCATCTCCACCGGGTCACGCCAGTTGTTGGTCGGACCTGCGTCTTCTTCGAGGGCCGAGCAGATGAAGGTGCGGTCCTCGACGCGGGCGACGTCTCCCGGGTCGGAGCGGGCCAAGTAGCTGTTCGGCCGTTTGGCATCGGACAGCTTGGTGAACGTGCCGTTGTCCACGAGCAGCTGGCAGAGCCGGTCGTACTCCTCGGCAGAGCCGTCGCACCACTCCACGACGTCTGGTTCGGTCAATGCTGCGATCTCCGCCACCCAGTCAGAAAGTTTTTTGTTCTCGGTGGGCGACGTCGACATCAATTTCCTCCTCGATGGTCCGGCAATGACGGAATAGATCACGCAGAACGCAGCTGGCGTTCACGGCGTGTTCACCGATGATAGCGGCGGTCACTCCCGTGGATGGTAGGCAGGGTGGGTGACCACGCCCCAGCAACCTGGCGGACCGGCGAGTGGGCCACCCCCGACCGGTGGTCCCGGTACGGAGTTCGCCGTCATCGACCAGCTCAGACGCCGTTTCGAGGGGGTGTCACCTGGCGCTGACGGCCGGGGAAGTGGCCTCGGGCCCGGCCAGGTCGGGATCGGCGACGACGCCGCAGTGCTCCACCCACCAGGGGAGGGACCGATGGTGCTCGCCACCGACCTGGTGGTGGCCGGCGTCCATGCCGACCTGGCCTTCTGCGGACTCGACGACGTCGGCTACAAGGCGGTGATGGTGACGGTCTCCGATCTGGCGGCCATGGGTGCCCGACCCGATCATCTCCTCCTTTCGATCGCCGCTCCCCCCGACATCGATCTCGACCTCCTCGGGGCCGGTGTCGACCAGGCGGCACGCGAGGTGCAGTGCCGGGTGGTGGGTGGTGACCTGGCCGGATCGCCGGTACTGGTGGTGTCGGTGGCGGTGTCAGGGTCGCTGCGGGGCCCGCTGGACCGGGGTCCGCTGCTTCGATCGGGTGCCGGTGTCGGCGACCTGGTCTACGTCACCGGACCGCTCGGTGCGTCGGCGGCGGGCCTGCGGGTCCTGCGGTCGGACCGTTCGGGCGTTCGGGCAGCCGGCGGCCCGGGCGACCCGGTGCTCCAGGCGTTGGCCCACGCACATCGGCGACCGACCGCCCGGATCAGCGAAGGGGAGGTCGCCCGCCTGGCCGGTGCGTCTGCCTGCATCGACGTCTCCGACGGGCTGGCGGCAGACATCCATCACCTGGCCCTCGCATCGGCGGTGGGGGTCGCGCTCGACGCGTTGCCGGTGGCCGCGGGGGCCACGCCCGGAGAGGCACAGTCGGGAGGGGAGGACTACGAGCTGGTGATCACCGCCAGTCGACGCGTGAACCTGCCCGAGGCATTCGCCGTCGCCGGCTTGCGACCCCCCCTGCTGATCGGCCGGTGTCACGACCAAGCGGACCAGGTCACGCTGGGCGGGGCACCGCTGCCACCGACCGGCTGGGTCCATGGGTTCAGTGGCACCGAGCTCCGATGAGGCATCAGACTCGATGAGGGGGCCCCGACACCTCGGTGCGGATCGGAAGGGGGATTGCTCGTGGACATGAACGGACGCCGCATTCTCGTCGTCGACGACGAGGTGAGCATCACTGACCTGTTGACCATGGCGCTCCAACTGCACGGGGCTTCGGTCGAGGTCGCGCACACCGGCGACGCGGCGCTCCGAGCGGTCCAGAGGTTCCGGCCCCACCTGGTCGTGCTCGACGTGATGCTCCCCGATCTCGATGGATTCGAGGTGTTGAGGCGGATGAGCTGGGAGCGGCCGTCCCAGGAGATCCCAGTCCTGTTCCTCACGGCACGTGGCGACCAGGACGACCGCATCCGGGGTCTGGCGGCGGGTGGTGACGACTACGTGACCAAGCCCTTCAGCGTCGAAGAGATGCTGTTACGGATCCATGCCATCCTGCGCCGGACCGGAGGGTATGAGGACATCGGGCCCCGGCTGACCGTCGCCGACCTCGTCCTCGACGAGGACAGCTACGAGGTCTGGCGGGGCACTGCCCCCATCTCGCTCACCCCCACTGAATTCCGGCTGCTCCAGTACTTGATGGTCAACGCGGGCCAGGTGATCTCCAAGGCCCAGATCCGCGACCAGGTCTGGGAGGACAACTCCGACGGCAAGGTCAACATGGTCGAGGTCTACGTCAGCTATCTCCGAAAGAAGCTCGACGCTCACGGACAGCCGCTGATCCGCACGGTACGGGGGGTGGGCTACAGCCTGCGAGTGCCTCCGGGGTGGACCGGACCGTCTCACGACGGTGCGCGGATCCGGCCGGATCCGGAGGAAAGGTGACCGGTTGACCCTCCGCCTCCGACTGTTGGTGCTCCTTGTCGTGATCGTCGCCGCCGGGCTTCTGATCTCGGACGTGGTGACGTACACCTCGCTCCGGGCGTTCCTCACCCAGCAAGTCGACAAGCAGCTGCTCGGTTCGACGTTCCCGGTCGAGCGGGCATTGCGGGCGGCGACGGCATCGTCCTCCGCTCCGTCCACCGGTGGCGCTGCCGGGGTGCTGCCGGCCGATCATCCGGCTGGTGGAACGCAGTCCCCTTCCTATCATCCGGGTGCCGGAAGCCCGCAGAGCTCAATCCGGGACGTGCTGATCCCGCCGGGGACCTACGGCGAGCTTCGCAGTGCAGCCGGCAAGGTGATCGCCCACGTCTTTTTCGACTACGGGGGGACGGCTCCACCGGCTCCCCGTATTCCGGCGGCGCTGCCCGGTTCCGGTTCTGCATCAGGTGGAGTGTTCTTCTTCAGCGCCCGCCCATTGGAAGGGGGCGGCGGCGGTTACCGGGTCGTCGCCCGGAGCCTTCCGCACGGTCGCGGGACGATCGTGGTGGCACAGCCGCTGACAAACCTGCAGGGGACGTTGCGCCGCCTGTTGCTCATCGAAGTAGTCGTGTCGGCGCTGCTCCTCGCCGTCCTCGGGGGAGTGTCGTGGCTGATGGTCCGGCGCGACCTGCGCCCACTCGAGGAGATGGCGACCACGGCCGGTGCGATTGCAAGCGGAGACCTGAGCCTGCGGGTCTCTTCGATGACGCCCGGAACCGAGGTCGGAGAGTTGGGCGTGGCGTTCAACACCATGATCGGGGAGATCGAGGATGCATTTGCGGCGAGGGAGGCGTCCGAGGAACGCCTGCGCCGCTTCCTCGCCGACGCCTCCCATGAATTGCGGACGCCCCTCACCTCGATCCGTGGCTTCGCTGAGCTGTTCGACCTGGGTGTCAGTGCCCGACCGGAAGATCTGGCGACTGCGATGCGGACCATTCGCAGCGATGCAACGAGAATGGGGGCGCTGGTCGACGACTTGCTGCTCCTCGCCCGCCTCGACCGGGAGCGCCCGCCGGGCACCGGGACGGTCGACCTGTCGGAGGTGGTCCGCCAGGCAGTGGGGAGCCTGTCTTTCACCCACCCGGAACGCCGGGTGACACTCGACTTGGTCAGTTCCGCCACTGTCAGCGGCGACGGGGATCGGCTGCGGCAGGTGGTCGACAATCTCGTCGGGAACGCGATCTCGCACACCCCGGTGGGGACGGCGATGACCGTGTCGACCCGGGTTGACGGTGCGAACGCCGTACTGACCGTCCACGACGATGGACCGGGTATCGCCGAGGCGGACCTTCGGCGCATCTTCGAGCCGTTCTACCGCTCCGACCCGTCGCGGGCCAGGGCGACCGGTGGTACGGGACTGGGCCTGGCGATCGTCGCCGCAATCGTCGCCTCTCACGGAGGGACGGTGGTCGCCGTCCCCGGAGACGGGGCGACCTTCGTGGTGGAGTTCCCGCTGGTTTCCGACTGACGACCCGATCCCGGGTCAGCCTCCAAGCCTGCCGGCTCCGCCTCCAAGCCTGCCGCCTCCGAGCCCGCCGCCTCCGCCTCCAAGCCCGCTGCCTCCGAGCCCGCCGCCTCCAAACTTGTTGCCGAGCCTGGTGGTCAGCGTGTTGCTGGCCGGCAGAGGAGCAGCGAGGTCGGCGAGGACGATCTGTTGACCGGGGGTGAGACCGCTCGTCACCTGGGTGAGGAGATCACCGACGATTCCGATGGAGACCCGCTGCGTGGACGCCGTTCCGTGGTGGAGGACGGTCACCAGGTGGATGCTCCCGCGCGTGTGAACTGCGGAGGTGGGCACGGTGGTGGCTCCGGCGACAGACTGGGTCACGATGGCGATCTGGGCACCGGCCCCGGAGAGCAGCTGCAACCCGCTGCCGCCGGCGATGGCGAGGTCGACAGGGTAGGAGGCGGTTCCCGAAGCCGTGGTCGGGATCAGACCGATCGCGCTGACCGAGCCCGTCACCGGGACGCCCGTCGCGTCGGGGGTGATGGTGGCCTGTTCCCCGACCTTGACTGCGGAGATCTGAGTCACCGGCACGGACGTCGTCGCCTCGAACGAACCCGGTGCGAGGATGACGAACGCCGCTGTGCCGCTCTTCACCGTGCCGGTCGATGCCCTGACCGTGTCGCCGACGGAAACAGTGACAGACGCGACCGTGCCGGCGATCGGTGAGCTGAGGTTGGCATCAGCCAGGTCTTGTTCGGCAGTGGCCAGGAGCGCGGCAGCCAGGTCGACGGCGGCCTGGTCAGCCGCCAGCTGCTCCGGTGTGGCAACGGCCGTTACCGATGCCCCCGCGCCGTTCCCCGTGGTCGTCGTCTGAACGCCGGTCCCGGCACGGGGCGACTGCGTGCCCGCGCCGGCTTGGCTCCCGGCGGCTGACCCCGCCGTCTGCGCCAGTGCCGAAGCCAGCGTTGCTTCTTCGGACGACACCGCAGCCTGGGCTTGGGTGACTGCCGCCTGGTCTACCTGCTCACGATCCAGCGCCGCCAGGCAGGTAGCGTCGGTGGGCCCGGTCGGCACCGTGGTTGTGGTCGTGGTCGTGGTGGTGGTGGTGGCCGTGGTCGGGGAGGACGAGGAAGTGGTCGGGGAGGGTCCGGCCTGGCGGGCGGGCGGAGCCGTCGGGGCCGGTGCCGGCGGCCTGGACCCGGTCTGGCAGGCGGCGGTTGCGGAGTTGAGATCCGTGGCCGCCCGCCTCGTGTCGGTATCAGCCTGCTTCTGGTCGGCCAGGAGGGCGGACTGGTCCGAGGAGATCGTGGTCGCGGCTGCAGTCGCACCTGCGCTCCTCGCTCCGCGACCGGTAGGGGTGGACCCAGTGCCCGTCGTTGCTGCCCCTCCGGCTGACGCCGTGGTGGCGCCGGACGGAGGGGACGCGGGCGCCGCGGCGGCTGCGGGCGCCGTCTGGCTGGCTTCGTCCGATGCCAGCTTGGCCTGAGCGGTGGACACCGCGGCCTGAGCGGCGACGAGCGCCGCCTGCAGGGGAGCCGGGTCCAGCTGGGCGAGCAGCTGACCGGTGGTCACGGCCTGACCCAGGCTTACCGGGACGGAACTGACCGTCCCGGCGACGTCGAACCCGAGGTCCGCCTCGTT
>DAHXOD010000065.1 GCA_027365055.1 bacterium | reverse complement strand
CTTCACGCCGTGGCTCAACGGCGAGCGTTCCCCGGTGGACGACCACACCATCCGGGGTGGGTTCCACAACCTTTCGCTGTCGACCACGCGCGAGCAGATGGTCCGTGCCGTCTACGAGGGAGTGGCATTCAACTCGCGGTGGCTCCTCGACGCGGTCGAGCGATTTGCCAACCGTCGGTTCGACTCGCTGGCGTTCATCGGAGGTGGGGCCACGTCCGCGCCGTGGTGCCAGATCCACGCGGACGTCCTCGACCGCGAGATCCGCCAGATCGCCGACCCGAGGTTCGCCAACGTGCGAGGGGCGGCCCTGATCACGTTGCTCGCGCTCGGACGGATGAATCCGATGGAGATTCCGGCCATGGTCGAGGTGGAGAGGACATTCGTGCCTGACCGGTCGACCCGCGCCGTCTACGACGAGCTCTACGAGGAGTTCGTGAACCTCTACAAGCAGACCAAAGGAATCCACCGCCGGCTCAACCGGTTCTGAGGCCGCCAGCGTCCGTAGTTCGGTCTCCGCCGGCCCGGTCAGTCAGCCGCCCGGCCCGGTCAGTCAGCCGCCCGGCCCGGTCAGTCAGCCGCCCGGCCCGGTCAGTCAGCCGCCCGGCCAGTCAGCCGCCGATGTGCGCCATCCGCGGGACTACCTGCTCGCCGAGCCGGGTGACCCAGGCGACCGGGTCGTCGGTGAGGGGCATCAGCGATACCGAGTCGATGCCCAGGGCGGCGTAGGCCTCCATGGAGGCCAGGAACCCGTCGGGGTCGTCGAGCGGCTGGGCGAAGCCGAGGATGGTCTTGTCGATGGCGTCGTAGTCGCGGCCCTCGGCGTCGCAGTGACGGGCCAGCACCTCGAGCTTGTGGGCGACGATCTCCGGCGACTCGGCGAAGAGGTTGCAGGCGTCCGCGTAGCGGGCCACCAGGCGCAACGTCTTCCGCTCACCGCTGCCACCGATGAGGATCGACGGGCGCGGGCGGCTGACCGGCGGCGGCGAGCAGACCGTTTCGGCCAGCTGGTAGTGCCTCCCCTCGTAGGGACCGTCGTCGTCGCTCCACATCTGGAGGCAGATCTGCAGGGTCTCCTCCAGCCGTTCGAACCGCTCGCCCAGCGGGGGGAAGGGCACGCCGAGGCCCCGGTGCTCACGCTCGTACCAGGCCGCCCCGATGCCCAGCTGGGTCCGCCCGCCCGACAGCACGTCGAGGGTGGTCACCGTCTTGGCCAGCAGACCCGGCCGCCGATAGGTGACCCCGGTGACCAGCAGGCCGAGGGTCATCCGTTCGGTGAGCCCGGCCAGGTAGCCGAGCGAGGTGTATCCCTCGAGCATGGGCTCGGTCGCCCCGGCGAACTCCTCCATCTGGAACCAGTGGTCCATCAGGGAGAAGGACGCGCAACCCCCCGCTTCGGCGGCGCGCGCCGTATCGGCCAACGCCCCGGCCAGGGTCTGGGGCGCCCCGGGGATGGTGAAGTTGACGAAGTGGATCCCTACTCGCATGACGTCTCCTTGATCAACGTGGGCTCACATGGTGTGTGGGGGGGGTGGCCAGGGCGGCGAGATCCCCCTGGGCGGCGCTGCTCGCGGCGCTGCTCGGTGGCCCGCGGAGGATCCAGGCCACGCCGACCGCCAGCAGCCCGCCGGCGATCGGACCCGCCACGTAGACCCACCAGCCGGTCCACGTCCCGCTGATCAGCGCCGGTCCGAACGAACGTGCCGGGTTCATCGATGCACCGGTGACCGGTGCCGCCCACAGCCCGGCCAGGGCGATGTATCCGCCCACCGCGATCGCTGCATTCGCACCGACATTGCGGGCACCGGAAGCCGTGCCGAGGATCACGCTGACCAGGCCCAGGGTGAGGAGCATCTCGACCACGGTGGCCTTCCACAGCGAGATGCCCACAGGGAGGGTCGCCCCGAGATGGGCCACGTTGCCGAACATGCCCCGCAGGAACAGCGCGGCGGCCACCGCCCCCACCAGCTGGGCGGCGATGTACCCGGGAACCCTGGGCCAGGGGAAGTTGCCCCGCGCCGCGAACGACAGGGTCACCGCCGGATTCAGATGGGCACCACTCACCATGCCCATGAAGTAGATGATGCCCATCACCATCAGTCCGGGAGCCACCACCGCCGCGTCGAGCGGAACCTGTCCCGGGTGGAGGACCCCGACCACCGGAGCGCCGGCTGCCACCACCACCAGGAGAAAGGTCCCGAACGTCTCGGAGAAGTGCCGCCGCCACTCGTAGATCCGGTCGTGCGGGTTCCGCACCCAGGGCGGCTCCTCGGTGAGCAGCCCGCGGGTGCCGGTGACCAGGTGGACGGCGAGCGGTGTGGCGGGGCCGGCGTTCGCAGCGCCAGACTGGGGTGCACCAGACTCTCCGGCCGCGCTGGCAGCGGGCGTGGGATCGGCTGTCATCGACCGTGCACCGGTGCGGCCAACTGGCCCGGCGTTGCCGTCCCAGCCCCAGCCCCAGCCCCAGCCCCAGCTCCAGCTCCAGCGCGGGCTTGCAGCGCCCGGTTGGCGGCACCGACCACCGCGCCGAGGGAGGCGTCGAGGATGCTCGCGTCCATGCCCACCCCCCACCAGGTCGAGCCGTCCGGAGCCTCGGCCTCCACGTACGCCACGGCCGAGGCCCCGCTGCCGGCGGTCAGGGCGTGCTCGCTGTAGTCGCGGACTTCGAACGAGACGTGCAGCTCGTCGTGGAGCGCGGTCACCAACGCCTCGATCGGCCCGTTCCCCTCTCCGGTCACCGTCCGGGGCCGACCGTCCACCAGGAGCTGGGCGGTCACCTTGGTGCGCTTGCCACCGGTGGAGACCTCGCTGCCGACCAGGCGGACCCCCGCGTCCTCCGGAAGGTACGTGCGCTCGAACACGTCCCACATCTCGCCGGGTTGGATGACGGTGCCGCTGTGCTCAGTGACCGCCTGCACCTCCTTCGAGAACTCGATCTGCAGGCGACGAGGAAGATCGAGACCGTGCTCGGTGTCCATCACGTAGGCGACCCCGCCCTTGCCCGACTGGCTGTTCACCTGGATGATCGCTTCGTAGGTCCGGCCGGTGTGCTTCGGATCGATCGGCAGATAGGGAACCTCCCAGCGGCCGTAGTCGTCGCCGATCGCCGCGAACCCCTTCTTGATGGCGTCCTGGTGGGAACCGGAAAAGGCGGTGTAGACCAAGTCGCCGGCGTAGGGATGGCGCGGGTGGACCGGCATCCGGGTGGCGTACTCGGCGACCCGCCGGACCCGCTCGATATCGCTGAAGTTGAGCGCCGGATCCACTCCCTGCGAGAACAGGTTCATCGCCAGGGTGACCACGTCCACGTTGCCGGTACGCTCACCGTTCCCGAACAGCGTCCCTTCGACCCGGTCGGCTCCGGCCAGCACGGCCAGCTCGGCGGCGGCGACAGCGGTGCCTCGGTCGTTGTGGGGGTGGAGGCTGAGCACGACCGCATCGCGGTGGGGAACGTTCCGGCCGAACCACTCGATCACGTCGGCGTAGATGTTGGGGGTGTACATCTCGACCGTGGCCGGCAGATTGAGGATGATCGGTCGCTCGGGACTCGGTTCGATGACCTCCATCACCGCGCTGCAGATCTCGACGGCAAAGTCGGGCTCGGTCCCGGTGAAGCTCTCCGGCGAGTACTCGTAGCGGATCGCCGTTCCCGGCACGGTGGCCTCGAACGTCCGGCACAGGCGGGCTGCGTCCACTGCGATGTCGACGATGCCCGCCCGGTCCAGTCCGAAGACGACGCGCCGTTGGAGCTCGGAGGTGGAGTTGTAGAAGTGGACGATCGCCCGAGGTGCTCCCCGGAGCGACTCGAAGGTCCGCTCGATCAGCTCCTCACGGCATTGCACCAGCACCTGGATGGTCACGTCGTCGGGGATCAGCCCCTCCTCGATGATGTGCCGCTGGAAGTCGTAGTCGGTCTGCGACGCGGACGGGAAACCCACCTCGATCTCCTTGAACCCGACCTCGCACAGGGTCTGGAACAGCTTCAGCTTGCGCTCCGGGTCCATGGGGTCCACCAGGGCCTGGTTGCCGTCGCGCAGGTCGACGCTGGCCCACCGCGGAGCCCGGGTCAGCTGTCGGTCCGGCCAGGTGCGGTCGTCGAGGCGAAGCGGCAGATGCGGCCGGTAGCGGTCGAAGGGCATGGGGGAGACGTCGCACGGAAGCTCGAGGCGACGCCCGGCGTGCCGATCGGCGTCCCCTGGTGTCGTGCTCGTCGCTTCGGTGGTCATCGGTCTTCCTTTGCTCGATCGCTTGCTTGTGGCTGGATGTCTGCTTGTGGCTGGATGTCCGACATCCCACCCCGGGAGCCGACCGGTCCCGGCCCAACAAAAAACCCCCTGGCCGTTGCGGCACAGGAGGTTGCGAGCGAACGCGATGTGGCGTTCGCCGTCAGGTAAGGAGAAGCTCGGGGGCTGGAGCGTCGGACATCACGCTCTCCATGGTGCCAGGGGCGGATGGTGGCGTCAAGGAGCCACGGCGATCGGGGTTCGCTCCGGGCGTGTTCCCTCGTCCGTGTCCAGGACACTCCGGGCCGCGTCGACCACCGCGGCGCGGTTGGCGCGGACCGACCGGGCGAGCTGACCCCGCTCCCGGACGAACCGGGCCCCGTCGATCGCTCGACCGGTCCGCTTCACCCGTTCGGCTACCCGGACGGCCAGGTAGCCGCAGGCGGGGGCGGCGATGCCGGCCAGGATCCCGAGTCCCGGTCCGACGTGTTGCCCGACGGCGAACCCGACGAGCGCGTAGGTGAGCGTGAAGGTGCACAGACAGCCGAGGATCTTGACGGTGGACCGTATCCCCTCGTTCCGTGGCAGGCGAGCGGCAGTGCGCACCAACAGGTAGGGGACGGCGTGGACCACGGCTCCGGCGGCGGCGAACGGCAGCGCCACGGCTACTCTGAAGAGGGAGAGTGTGGCCATCCAGGGCAGATGACCCGAGCGGTAGCTGGCGGCCACCTGCGCGTCGGTGAGCCCGAGCAGCGAAAGGTCCCGTCGGTAGGTCTTGAACGCGTCGGCGAGCGCGTCCATGGCCGCGTACCGGTGACCGGTGCGCTCGGCCTCGGCAAGGGCCTCGGCGATGTGCTGTTGACGGGCAAGACGGACGTCGTGGGGTAGCACGTCGTCGGCGGGACGGGCGACGATCTCGGCCAACTGGGAAAAGTACTCGGCTTGCTTCCACGAGTCGTGGTCCGGACCGACAGAGCGGAGGCGGGTGGCCAGGTCGTCGGTGAGCGCCCGCACCGTCCCGGGCCCGTCGGTGCGGTACGCCTGGTTCCAGCCCTGGACCGGCTGCGGGGTGCCGACCCGGAGCAGGGCGGTCGAGCGGAAGCGGGACTTGGCGTCGTAGACCAGCGCCACTGCCACGGTGTCGAGATTCCGGACGCCGTCGTCCACCGAGGCCTCCAACGCGATGCGTGCGGCCCCGGTATGCAGCCGTTGGAGCGCTGGCTCGTTGTGACTGATGCCCTCGGGGAACACGGCCAGCATCCCCCCGTCGCTCGGGATGGCCCGGCTGGCGACGAACGCCTTGGCGTTACGGGCTCCGGCGCCACGGTCCTCGGTCCGGTGCACCGGGACGACCCGGGCCAGCTTCAGGAGTGGCCAGAGCGGTGGGATGGCGAACAGGGTCGACTTTCCGAGGAACCGCGGGGACCGGGGAAGGGTGGCCAGCAACAGCACGGCATCCACCAGGCCGTTGCGGTGGTTGGCAACCAGGACGGTCGGTCGTGCGGTGTCGAGCCGTTCGGCGCCTTCGATCTCCACCCGGCGAAAGAAGACCCGGACCAGCAGCCAGGCGAACAACTTCACGGTCGCCTGGCCGATCGATCGACGCCTACGGTCGGTGTTCCCACAGTGATCGTTCGGCGCGGGCACGAGGTGTGGATGCCATCGCGCCCGCCACGGTTCATATGCGCTCGAAGTTGCGAGCCAGCTCCCACTCGGTGACGATCCGGTTCGCCTTCGACCATTCTTGGCGGGCCGTGTTGACCAGATGGTCGTGGACGGCGTCCCCGAAGGCCTCCGCGGCCACCTCGCTGGCCGCCAACAGGTCGATGGCCTCCACCAGGGTGGGTGGGATCCGGGGGATGTCAGGATCCGTGTAGGCGTTCCCCTTGAAGGCGGGTTCGAGCTCGAGCTGGTGGTCGACCCCCCACAGCCCTCCGGCGATGGAGGCGGCCAGGGCGATGTACGGGTTGACGTCGGCCCCCGGCACCCGGCATTCGATCCGGCGACTGTCGCCTGATCCGACGGCCCGGAACCCGCAGGTGCGGTTGTCCTGGCCCCAGACGGCCGCGGTCGGCGCCCACGAGTCGGGAACGTAGCGACGGTAGGAGTTGAGGGTGGGAGCAAAGCACCAGGAGAGCTGGCGAGCACTGTGGATCTGCCCGGCCACGAATCGGCGGCCCAGCTCCGAGAACCCGGAGGGATGCTCGTCCCCCTCCTCGGGCGCCATCAACGGTCGGCCGGTGCCCGCCTGTCGGAGGCTGGTGTGGATGTGGCACGACGACCCGGCGTGTTCCATCGACCACTTGGCCATGAAGGTGGCTGCCCGCCCGTGCTGCGCAACGATCTCCTTGACGCCGTTCTTGAACACCAAGTGGCGATCGGCGACCTCGAGGGGTCCGGCGTAGGTGATGTTGATCTCGTGCTGGCCGGGCCCGGCTTCGCCCTTGGACGACTCGATGGGGATGCCTGCCTCGATCATCTGGTTCCGGATCGGGCGGATGAGGTACTCGTCGCGCGACGTCTGGAGGAGCTGGTAGTCCTCGATGGTGTCGGCGTGGGGTCTGATCCCGTGCCAGCGCTTGTCGGTGGCCTCGGCGTAGGACTCGAGGAACAGGTAGAACTCGAGCTCGGTCGCACACTGGATCTCGAGGCCCCGCTCGGCGGCCCGTTCGATCTGCCGGCGGAGCATCCGGCGCGGTGAGACGTCGACCGGCTGGCCCGAGACCGTGGTCAGGTCGCAGAGGACCAGTGCGCTCCCTGGCAACCAGGGGAGCAGGCGAACGCTCTGAGGGTCGACGACGGCACGGAGATCTCCGTACCCGTGCTCCCAGCCGGTGAAGTCGTAGCCGGGGAGGGGATCCAGGTCGATGTCGACGGCGAGCAGGTAGTCACACACCTCGATCCCGTGGTCGAGCACGTGGTCGACAAAGAACGCCCCGGTCACCCGCTTGCCCACCGGTCTCCCCTGGAGGTCGGGGAAGGCCACCACCACGGTGTCGATGTCGCCCGACTGGATCAGGTGGGGCAGGGTCTCGATGGTGATCATCCCAGCACTCTGGTCCAGCGGAGCGGGTGCGTCCAGTGGCCGTCGTTCACTCCGGCGTGACGTAGGCGGCGGTGATCCCGCCATCGACCACCAGTGCGGATCCGGTGACGAACGAAGAGTCGTCCGACGCCAGGAACAGTGCCGCCTTGGCGATCTCCTCGGGTCGTCCGAACCGCCCGATCGGGATGTGGACCAGGCGGCGCTGGCGGCGGTCGGGATTGGCGAGCAGAGCTGCCAGCAACGGTGTCTCGATCGGACCCGGGCACAGAGAGTTGGCCCGGATGCCGGACCGGGCGTACTCGACGGCGAGCTCTCGGGTGAGAGCAAGCACGCCGCCCTTGGAGGCGGTGTAGGCGATCTGTGCGGTGGCCGCGCCCATCAGGGCGACGAACGATGCCACGTTCACGATCGATCCCCCTCCGGAGTCGAGCATCGCCGGCACCGCGGCGCGGCACCCGAGCCACACGCCTTTCAGGTTGACGTCCATCACCCGCTGCCACGTTTCCGGCGGGGTGTCGAGGACGCCCCCGTCGTCGTCAGGGAAGATGCCGGCGTTGTTGAAGAGGATGTGCAAGCCTCCAAACCGGGTCATGGCGGTCTCCACCATCGCGTGCACCTGGTGCTCGTCCGACACGTCGACCACCACCGCGCACGCGGTGCCGCCCGCGGCGGTGATCTCGTCCACCGCAACATCGGCCAGCGAGGCGTCGACGTCAGCCACCACCACCGCCGCCCCCTCGGCGGCGAACAGGCTGGCGGCGACGCGACCGATGCCGCTCCCTGCGCCAGTGATCACGGCCACCTTGCCGGCCAGTCGGTCCACGGAGTCTCCTTTGCTCGGTGCTGTGTGCGCTGTGTGCGCTGTCGCCTGTCCACCGGTCGGGGCACGCTGACCCGAGGCTTCGCGTCCCGGGACGAGGTTGGCACCCGCGCCGGTCGCGACGCAACCGGTGGGATACTGCCAACCATGGCACTCCCCCGAACGTGTCCGCTGATCGGGATCACCACCTACCGCCAGACCACGTCGTGGTGGGCGTGGCAGCGCGATGCCGCCCTGGTGCCGGGCGCCTATCTGGATCTGGTCGTTGCCGCCGGTGGGCAGCCGGTCCTCCTCCCCCCGCTCGCCGGACCGACCCAACCGGGGATGGAGCAGGCCCGGGCGCCGGACGCACTCGTCGACGGGCGCAACGTGGGGATCGATGCGCTGGTCCCGGCGTTGGACGGCGTGCTGTTCATCGGGGGCGGCGATGTCGGCGCCGGTTGCTACGGGCAGACCGATGACCCGCGCAATGGGGGGGCGAGCGAGCAGCGCGATCGGTTCGAGCTGGCGTTGTTGGCGAGTTCTCTCGCCCACGATCTTCCGATCCTGGCGATCTGTCGTGGGCACCAGCTCTTGAACGTGGCCCTGGGCGGCGATCTGGTCCAACACCTTCCGGACGTGGTGGGCAACGACGGTCACCAGCCACGCCCCGGTGCGTTCGGCGCGATCGACGTCAGGGTCGAGCGGGGGACGGGACTCGAAGGGATCCTCGGACGACGGACCGAGGTGTTGTGCTCGCACCACCAGGCGATCGGTGCTCTCGGTGCCGGTCTGGTGGTTGCCGCTCGGAGCGACGACGGGGTGGTCGAGGCGGTGGAGCTCCCGGATCGCCGGTTCGTGGTGGGAGTGCAGTGGCACCCCGAGGAGTCCGGCGACCGGCGACTGTTCCAGGCATTGGTGGACGAGGCGGCCGGTACGGGACGAGCCCCGAGCAATGCGGTCGTGGCGGTCGGGGTGGGGGTTCGGTCGGACCCAGGGGTTGCCGGATGAGGACCGAGGGGTCGGACGTCGAACTCTCCGTCGGCCCAGGGTCGGGGAGTGAAGGGTCGGACGGCATGCTTCGGGTGGTCAACCCGGCGACCGGGGAGACACTGGCTCGGATCCCGCTGGCC
>DAHXOD010000064.1 GCA_027365055.1 bacterium | reverse complement strand
ACCAGACACCGTCGCCGAGCTCTGACTACTGACACGGCAGTAGGCACCAGTTATAATGACGGAACGTGGTCGCTCACTGACCGGGGGTGAGAAGTTTGGTCTACCAGTCACCATGCAGTGTGGAGCTCGGCACGACCGACCATCGCCTCGTCTCCCGGTGCGTTGAGCCACAGGGCCGCGGTGTCGCAAGCGAGGCCGCGGTGACACGAGCGAGACAGCGACAGCGAAGGAGAGCCGCATGACGACAGCGAACGCCCAAGCACGGGTGCGCATGCACCCCGAGGACCGCAAGGCTTCGATCGAAGACTTCGCCTTCGACGTGTTCGCCGAACGCGGCTACTCGGCAAGCGGGCTCGCAGAGATCGCAGAACGCGCCGAGGTCTCCAAGACGCTGCTCTACCACTACTACCCCGAAGGCCGTCCTGAATTGATGGTGGCCGTCATGGACCGTTTGGCCACCTCGCTGCTGGCGACCACGGGCGAGGCAGTGTCCGCCCCAGTGGCGGCGCCGGCGCGGGTGACTCGCTTCGTGGAGATCTTTCTCGACTACTTCGCCGAGCAGCCCGACGCGTTCCGCCTGCTCTTCCGTGATCCGTGGGGATCGGGCGAGCCCGACGTCATCAGCCGGACCGTACAGCTGATGCTGGAGCTCTCGGGTCAGCTGATCGAACCGCTCTCCGCCTCCGGTGCCCCGGGAGCAGCCCTCGTCACCACCACGCAGGGCATCATCGGCTTCCTCCTCTCCGCCACCGAACTGGTGCTCTCCGGCCATGTCCCCCCGGCGGCGGCGGCCAGCGCGTCCGTGGCGTTCATCGTGGCCGGGACCGACGCACTCGGTGGCGGCGGGGCCTCGACCTAGGCGGGGAACTCTCCCACGGTCACTGCCCGGCGTGTCCGACGTCACCGACGACGACACGGGGTACGCGTGGGCCGATCCCGCAGAGCACCTCGTAGGCGATGGTCCCCAGGCGATCGGCCCACTCGGACGCGGTGATCTCCTCGTTCCCCTGTCGACCGATGAGCACCACCTCGTCGCCGACCGAGACCGGCGCCCCCTCACCACCGCGAGGTCCACAGTCGACGAGGATCTGGTCCATGGTCACCACGCCGGCCAGTGGCCGCCGGACCCCGCCGATCAGCACGTGCCCGCCGGCGTCGAACAGTCGGCGGGGCAGGCCGTCGGCGTAGCCGACGGGCACGGTAGCGACGACCGACCGTTCGGGGAGTGGACGCCGCCGCCCGTAGGAGGGGCGCTCTCCCCGCTCCAGCTCGCGTAGGAACGACACCTGCGCACGGAACGACAGTACCGGAAGGAGACCGTTGTCGGGCGTACCGTGAGCCAGCAGCTCGGCGATCGCCACAGAAGGGGCGACGCCGTAGAGGGAGATGCCACAGCGCACCAGCTGGCGCCGGGACGCCGGCACGGCCACGGTCGCTGCCGAATTGGCGACGTGGGTCCACGGCACCCGGACGCCGTCGGCTTCCACCTCGGCCACCGCCCGGTCGAAACGAGCCAGTTGCAGCTCGGTGAACTCCCGATCCGGTTCGGTGCTTCCGTCCGCCACCGCCAGGTGGGTCCAGACCGCTCCCAGCCGCAGCTGCGGTACGGCGGAGACCCGGTTCGCCAACTCGACCAGGTCCGACGCGTCCGCCCCCACCCGGTGCATGCCCGTATCCACCTTCAGGTGCACCTCGACCGGCCCCCGGCCGACTTCGCCGACCGAATCCACCGCACGCGCGAGCGCCTCCACCCCGGCGGGGGTATACACGGTGGGAACGAGACGGCGATGAACGGTCTCGTTCATGGCGTTCGGTGGGGGCTCGGAGAGGAGGAGGATCGGGACCTCGATCCCCGCCTCGCGCCGCACCACCGCCTCTTCTACCAGGGCCACCGCCAGCCAGAGCGCACCCCCGGAGAGCGCCGCCCGAGCCACTGGTACCGCCCCGTGCCCGTACCCGTCAGCCTTCACCACCGCGCAGAGCGTCGAGGTCCCGGCGATGCTACCCAGCAGCGCCGCATTGTGACGGACAGCGCCAACGTCGATCTGAGCCCACGCCGGGCGGAACCGATCACCCATGCCGACCCTGCTGCTCGAGTGACGAGAGGAAGGACGACACCAGGTCGGGGAGGTCGCCCGCCACCAGCCCGACCGCTGCACCCTGGTCGGCGGCCCTACCGTGGGCATGGGCGGCCAGCGCCGGCGCTTCGAACGGCGTCACCCCCCGGGCGAGGAACGCGCCGATCATTCCCGAGAGCACGTCTCCGGTCCCCGCGGTCGCCAGGCGGGGCGAGCCGGTCAGGCCGACCAGCACCTCGCCGGTCGGGCGGGCCACCGCAGTGGTCGGCCCCTTGAGCAGCGCGATCGCACCGGCGTCTGCCGCCAGGCGCCGGGAGGCCTCCATCCGGTCCTCACCGGGGAGGCACCCCATCAAGCGCTCGTATTCTCCGTCGTGGGGGGTGAGCACCACCGGTGCACGAGCCTGGACGGCTGACGATCCGGAAAGGCGACCGAGGGCGAAGAGGCCGTCGGCATCGACGACGAGCGGTATCCCTGCGGAGGCAACCAGCCGGCGCACGTCGGACACGGTGGAGGGATCGCGTCCCAACCCCGGGCCCACCACGATCGCTGCGCATCGCTGGGCGGCCTCCAGGGCTGCCCCGGCCCAGTCGGTGCCCGGCAGGTGCACCCCGACCGCCTCGGGAGCCGGCGATTCGGCCAGGTCACCGCCCGGCACACCGAGCCGGACCATCCCCGCGCCACACCGGAGCGCTGCCCGGGCGCACAACCCGGCGGCGCCGCTCATTCCGGGCGAGCCGGCCACCACCAGCACGGCGGCATCCCACTTGTTGCCGTCGCCCCTCCGGGCGGGAACGAGACGCGACAGGTCGGCATCCTCCACCGTGTGGATGCGGGCATGCCCAGGAGAGAGCCCGATGTCGGCCACGCTCACCCGTCCCGACAGCGTCCGACCCGCGCCTTGGATCAGACCGGGCTTGGCCGCCACGAACGTCACGGTGCGATCGGCGGGGATCGGGCTTCCCGCCGCTTCCCCGGTGTCGCCCCGCACTCCTGACGGGATGTCCACGGCCAGGACGGGTGTCCGCTCCGGCACGGAGGGCCCGTGGTACTCGCCGTGAAAGCCGGTTCCGAACGCGGCATCGATCACCAGATCGGCTGCCCGGATCCCGGATCCCGCCACCGGGTCCGTCACCGAGACTCGCGCGCCGCGGCGGGCCAACCGTGCCGCAGCCACCCGACCATCCGCCCCGTTGTTGCCCTTGCCCGCCACCACGACCACTCGGCGACCGTAGGCACCCCCCATCATGGCCAGCGCCTCGGCAGCGACCGCCGCAGCCGCCCGGTCGACCAGCACGGCCAGGGGAACCGCCGTCTGCGCCGCCGCGTCGACCGCTTGCATCTCGGCGACGGTGAGGACGGGTTTCACAGGTACCGAGGTTAGGTGGCTGGTGCGCCTGCTCGGCGCGTCGCGGAACCGGGCGTCGCGGAACCGGGCGTCGCGGAACCGGGCGGGTGGGATGGGAGGGACGAGTGACCCCGATCAGCGACCACGAACGCGATGGCGGTCCGATCGGTATGGGTCAGCGAGAGATGCCAACCGCCGATGCCCGCCCGTTCTGCGGCCTCGGCGGCCGCACCGTGGACTTCGAGGTGTGGCGCGCCGAGATCCGGCCGGACCACTTCGATGTCGGCGAACCGGAACGTGCCGATGCCTCCACCCAGCACTTTCATCGTCGCCTCCTTGGCGGCGAACCGGGATGCGAAGCGCTCGGCCGGATCGCCCGCCCGCGCCGCGTAGGACTGTTCCCCCGAGGTGAAGAGCCGATCGATCAGTGCCGGACGACGGACCAGCATCCGACGCAGGCGGTCCACCTCGACGGCATCGACACCGATCCCCACGATCTCACCGGTGCCGATCCTGGTCACTCGACGGTGACCACCTTGGCGAGATTGCGGGGCCGGTCGACGTCGAGGCCATGCACGCGCGCCATCGAGTAGGCGAACAGCTGCAAGGGGACCACGTCGACGATCGGGGCGAACAGCTGCTCGGTTCCCGGTACCCAGAGCACGGCATCGGCGTGGCGTGCCGTCTCCTCGTCACCGTCGTTGGCGACCAGCACCACGGTGGCGCCCCGGCTCCGCACCTCGGCCACGTTGGCCATCATCTTCTCCCACAGTCGGGTACGGGTCGCCACCCCGATCACCACGGTCCCCGGCTCCACCAAGGCGATCGGACCGTGCTTGAGCTCACCGCCGGGGAACCCCTCCGCACGCAGGTAGGACAGCTCCTTCAACTTCAGCGCGCCCTCGAGGGCGACGGGGTAACCCACATGGCGCCCCAGAAAGATGAACGACGGCGAGTCCCGGTACGCACGGGCGACCGCGTCGACGGCCGGGGCCCGCTCCAGCGCGGTCGCCACCTTGCCGGGAAGCTCGCTCATCCGGCCGAGGAGGGCGCGTGCCTCGGCGGGGTAGAGGGTTCCTCGCACCTGGGCCAGGTACAGAGCCAGCACCTCCAGGGCGGTGATCTGCGCCACGTGCGTTTTGGTGGCGGCGACCCCGATCTCCGGTCCCGCCCTGGTGTAGAGCACCGCGTCCGCCTCACGGGTCATCGACGAGTCGACCACGTTCGAGATCACCAGGACTTTCGCGTTCCAACGGCGGGCCTCGCGCAGCGCCTGGAGGGTATCCACCGTCTCGCCGGACTGGCTCACCCCGATGACCAAGGTGTGGGAGTCGAGCACCGGGTCGCGGTAGCGGAACTCGCTGGCGATGTCGATCTCGACGGGGAGGCGAGCCCAGTGCTCGATCGCGTACTTCGCCATCAACCCGGCGTGGTAGCTGCTCCCACAGGCCACGATGAAGATCTTGTCGATCGACCGGAGTTCATCGTCGGAGATGCGCACCTCGTCGAGCGCCAGCGTTCCGTCCGGCAGTTGGCGGTCGAGCAAGGTATTGGCCACCGCAGTGGGCTGCTCGTGGATCTCCTTGCTCATGTAGTCGTCGTAGCCGTCCTTGCGAGCCGCATCGAGGTCGTAGTCGACCGTCCGGCTGGTCGGCGTCACCTCCCGCCCGTCGAGATCGGTGACCCGCACCGAACCGGGTCGGAGCTCGGCGATCTGGTCGTCATCGAGGAGGAGGAACGAGCGGGTGGTCCCGAGCAACGCCGGAATGTCCGATGCGAGCAGTGCAGTCGAACCGTTCAGGCCCATCACCAGCGGCGACACTCGACGCGCCGCCACGATCAGCCCGGGCTCCGCCGTGCGGATGACTGCCAGCGCGAAGTACCCGCGCACCCGGTTCAACGTCGTGCGCACCGCAGCCGCCAGTCCCGAGCCCGGATTCGCGGCCAGCGCATCTTCGATCAAGTGGGCCAGCACCTCGGTGTCGGTCTCCGAGGCGAGCTCGTGACCGCCGGCGATCAGCTCGTCGCTCAGCTCCACGTGATTCTCGATGATGCCGTTGTGGACCAGCGCCACCGTGCCGGTGCAGTCGACCAGCGGGTGCGCGTTCTCCTCGGACGGGCGACCATGGGTGGCCCAGCGAGTGTGCCCGATTCCCGTCGTAGAGCCGGCGGGTGCGGTGTCGACCAGTTTGGCCAGGTCGTCGAGGGAATGGGTCCCGTTGGCGGTCCGGGCCCTCCACAGGTCGCCCCCGGGTGTGTCAGCGAGGAGCGCCAGCCCGGCCGAGTCGTAGCCGCGGTACTCGAGCCGGGACAGGCCCTCGAACAGCACGTCGAGCGTGGGAGCGTCTCCGGTGATGCCGATGATCCCACACATTGGGCCCGAGGCTACCTGCCTGGCACGGCCGGGGGGTTCAGCCTGCGGCTGCCGCCGCCTGCAGCTCGTAGCCGACCAAGGCACCGAGTCGCTGGGCAACGGCCTCGGCCACCCCCGGCCCGGCTGCCTCCACCATGACCCGGACCAACGACTCGGTGCCGCTGGAGCGGAGGACCACACGACCTGAATCGCCGAGAAGGGCCTGCTCCTCGGCCACTGCCGACCACACGGCGCCGGCCTCCGCCAGCAGTTCGGTGTCGACCACCGGCACATTGACCAGGACCTGTGGCACCCGGACCACCAGCCCATCGACCAGGTCAGCCAGCGGCTGCTTGCGCCGGTCGACCAGGTCGGCCAGCACCAGGCCGGTCAGGAGCCCGTCCCCCGTGGTGGCCAACCGGCGGAAGATGATATGGCCCGACTGCTCGCCACCGAGGGCGAGGCCGTCGGCATCGAGCGCCGCCAACACGTGGCGATCACCCACCGGTGTCTCCTTCACGTGGATGCCCCGCTCTTCCATGGCGAAGCGGAATCCGAGGTTGGTCATGAGTGTGATCACCACGGTGTTGCCCGCAAGCTGCCCCCGGGAGGCCAGGTCGACTGCGAAGAGCGCGAGGAGCTCGTCGCCGCTCAACGCGGTGCCCTGAGCGTCGACCGCGCAGAGGCGGTCGGCGTCGCCGTCGAGGGCCAGACCCAGGTCTGCCCGGTGCTCGATCACCGCAGCGGCCAGCGTCGCCGTATCGTTCGAACCGCACCCTGCGTTGATGTTGGTCCCGTCAGGTTCGTCGCCGATCACCACCACCTCGGCCCCGACTCGACGGTAGACCTCTGCCGCCACCTTGGATGCCGCACCATGCGCGCAGTCGACGACCAGCCGCATCCCGTCGAGACGCCGGCCGCCGATCGCCGCCGCGACATGGTCAACGTAGCGGTCACCAGCAGCAGGATCGAATGTCACCCAGCCGACACCGTGCCCTTCAGGGCTCCGGGGTCCCGACCGCTCCGGATCGAGAACGCGAGCCAGCTCGTCCTCGATGGCCGTCTCTTGGTCCTTCGAAAGCTTGAGGCCGCCGCGGGCGAACACCTTGATCCCGTTGTCGGTGAACGGATTGTGCGACGCGGAGATCACCACCCCTGGGAGATCGCGGTCAGCGGCGCACCAAGCGACGGCCGGGGTGGGAAGGATCCCCAGGTCGACGACGTCCGCACCTTCGCCGGCCAGCCCGGCGGCCAGGGCGGCCTGCAACATCGGTCCGGAACGACGGGTGTCCCGGCCGACCAGGAACGCGGTGGCCGGCAGGTGACGGGCGATGGCCCTTCCCAGTCCCAGCACCAATTCGGGAGTGAGATCGGCGTTCGCCACTCCCCGGACCCCGTCGGTTCCGAAACGGGCTCGAGCCGCCATCGCTACCGCTTCGAGTACTGCGGTGCCTTGCGCGCCTTTTTCAGGCCGTACTTCTTCGACTCCTTCTCGCGGGCGTCGCGGGTGAGGAAGCCTGCCTTCTTCAGTGCACCACGAAGCTCGGGGTCCATCTCGATGAGTGCTCGGGCGATTCCCATCCGGAAGGCTCCGGCTTGCCCCGAGACACCACCGCCGTCGATCGTGACGTCAATGTCCCACGACTCGGCCCGCTCGGTGAGGCGCAGCGGCTCCGTGACCAGCATCCGGTGGGTCGCCGAGGTGAAGTACTGCTCGAACGCGAGCTTGTTCACCGTGATGGCGCCTTGTCCGGGACGGATCCGTACCCGGGCGACCGCCCGCTTCCGTCGTCCTGTGGTCTGGCAAAGGGGTGCGGCGTTGGCCACGGTGTGCTCCTCGTCGTCGGTGGTGTGCGAACCCGGGGACCGGCTCAGGCGCCGCTCCGGGTGGACGCCGAACGGCGCGCTCCCGAAAGGTCCAAGGGTTGGGGGGACTGTGCTTGGTGGGGATGCTCAGGGCCGCTGTAGACCTTGAGCTTGTCGATCATTTGCCGGCCGAGCCGGTTCTTCGGGAGCATGCCACGCACCGCGTTGCGCACCACCTCGTCCGATCGCTCGACGAGCAGCTCGCTGTACGGCGTCGACCGCAGACCACCCGGATAGCCGCTGTGACGGTAGGCCAGCTTTGCGTCCGCCTTGCCTGCGGTCATCACCACGTTCGCAGCATTGATCACGATCACATGGTCGCCGGTGTCGACATGGGGAGCGAAGATCGGCTTGTGCTTCCCTCGCAGGATCGCCGCCACCTCGGTAGCCAGTCGACCCAGCACCAGACCGTCGGCGTCGACGACGTGCCAGGCGCGGGTGATGTCCTGCTGCTTCGGCGAGTAGGTGCGCACGTGGAGGTCCTCTGGGTCGATGATGCCGGTTCGGGTAATTCCAAACGGCACAGGCTTGCAGCCGCCAGGTCCGGGCCACACTCGGCACCCCGTCACGTCGAGGACGCCCGAGGTACCGCACCCGGCAGGTCACCCAGGATAGGACGGAATCAACCGGTCGAGCAAGCCGGGCCGTCATGGTCGTAGCGAACCTCCACGAGCGAGAGCCCGTGGGGGGGTGCCGGAGAGGAAGCGTGACGGCGATCGGCGGAGCCGAGAATCCACAACAGGTCGGACGGACGCTTCCGCCCCCGACCCACATCCACCAGCGTGCCGACCAGCGAGCGCACCATCTGGTGACAGAAGGCATTGGCTTCGATCTCGAAGGCCAGCAACTCGCCCCCGGTCCCGTCGAAGGGGAGCAACCCGGCGGGCGACCGCCCGATCCGGCGCCCGGAGGGATCGGCCCCCTCGGAGCGAACGCCGCCGACTCGGGACCAACGGGCGTCCATCACCCGGCGGACGATGGGGGTGCCTGTCTCCGTACCCGGCACCCGCCGGCAGAAGGCTTGGAAGTCGTGCTCGCCCAGGATCGCATCCGCCGCCGCGGAGAGGGCGCGATCGTCGAGCGGGTCTGACACGTGCCAGGCCAGGCCGGCCAACAGTGGATCGGGCACCGGACCGTTCATCACCAGGTAGCGGTAGCGCCGGGACACCGCCGATCGACGGGCATCGAACGAAGACCGGACGGGTCGCGCCTCGCGCACCACGATCGACGGCGACAGCTGGCGGTTGCACGACCGCAGCAGGGCCGCCGGGTCGCAGCGCTTGGAGATCCCAGCGGGAAGATCGAAGTGGACCACCTGGTCCAGCGCGTGGACTCCGGCGTCGGTCCGCCCGGCACAGGTGAGGACGACGTCCGAGCGAAGGGTACGTGCGAGCGCTTCGGACAACGCTCCAGCCACGGTCCGTTGGCCCTCCTGGACCGCGAATCCCCGGAACCCGGAACCGTCGTAGGCGAGGCGGAGCTTCCAGCGGACCGGCACACTGTCTGCGTCCGGCACACTGTCTGCGTCCGGCATGCTGCCTGCGTCCGGCACACTGTCTGCGTCCGGCACACTGTCTGCGTCCGGCATGCTGCCCGGACGGCCGAGGCCACCCACCGCAGCCTGGTCGCTCCC
>DAHXOD010000063.1 GCA_027365055.1 bacterium | reverse complement strand
CGTCGGCGATCCGTCGGGACTCCGCTGCGGCGATCCCGAACAGCCGACCGTGGAAGTAGAGGTTCTCCCACACATTGAGCTGCCGGTCCAAGGTGTTCTGCTGGCTGACGATCCCGAGGATCTGCTTGGCCAGGGCCGGCTGGGCCACCACGTCGACCCCGCCCACGGTCGCCTGTCCGCTGGTCGGGACCACCCGGGTGGTGAGCATCCCTGCGGTGGTGGTCTTCCCCGCACCGTTCGGGCCGAGAAGACCGAAGATCTCCCCGGCCCCCACGGCGAGATCGAGGCTGTCGACCGCCCGGAAATCAGCACCGGCGTAGACCTTGGTGAGACCCACCGTCCGGATGATCGGCGGCGAGTCGTCAGCCTGATCGGGCGAAGGGACGCGAACCGGGGTCGTCGTCACGGTGCGCTCCGTCGGAGCCGGGCATGGTCGAGGGCGGGGCGGAGGGGACGCCAGGTCGTGAGCTGCGGCATGGTGCCGCCAGGCTAGCCCGGTGCCCCGGCACGGCGACCGGTGGCTCGACCGATGGCTCGACCGATGGCTCGACCGATGGCTCGACCGGTGGCTCGACCGGTGGCCATGGTGCCCACCGTCCGCCAGCGCCGCCTCCCGCGATCAGAGATCCGGAGGGATCGGCAGGGGCTTGCGCCCGGCCAGGCCCTCCTCCGCGAAGTGCCACCAGGCCAGGTCGACCTCGTCGTAGTTCCAACACAGGAGGTAGATCACCCCCTTGGCGGTGATCGCCGGAAAGTCGAGCAGCCCGGTGTCCGCATCGCGCAGCACGATGCCCTTCGCCTGCAGCTCGGCCAAGGCCGTCGCCACGTCGATCGCGACCGACGGGTCGGGGTCGTCCCCATCGTCGACGGACGAGGGGGGCTCGGAGCGGGTCGACCCCGCCAGGCTCCCATGCCCGTTCATCTGTGCCGTGGTGGCCTGGTGGGATCCGCGACGCAGCGCGTCGATCAACAGTCGTACCCGCGGCAGCTCTGCCCGTGCCTCCTCCACCGTCCAGTACACCATGCCGAGAGAGTAGGCCTGCCGGCGGCCGGAGCAGCGCATCGCATCCCCGACCCCGGATCCCTGCGGCGGGAAGCGATCAGGGCTGCCGATCAGCCGCCTCGGTTGCCAGACCATCCACCAGATCGTTCATCCGATCTCCCGAATGCCCCTTGACCCACTCGAAGGTGACCGGTCGCCCGCCATCGACCACCAGCTCGATCAGGGGCTCCCACAGGTCGCGGTTGGCGACCGGCTTCCCCTGCGCGTTCCGCCAGCCCTTGCGCCGCCACCCGGCCCACCAACGCTGCCGGAAGCAGTTCACCACGTAGGTGGAGTCGCTGACGACCCGGACCGGCCCGGGGATCGCCCGGAGGGCCTCGAGCGCCGCCCGTATCTCCATCCGCTGGTTGGTGGTGTGGGCCTCCCCCCCGCTCCCCGATGGTCCGCCATCGACCGCCCACCCCCAGCCGCCCGGACCGGGATTCCCCCGACACGCTCCGTCGGTGTACACCACGGTCACCGGGTCCCTCGGACCGGCACCACCCTGTCCGCTGGAGGGTGCGGGTGTCCCATCGAACAACGTCGGCGGTGGGGAGTCGGGCGAGGCAGGGGACGCAGGCGGCGATGGCATCGTGACAGCATGCACGCCCACGCACCCGCCAGCGTGCACCCACCCACAACCGGTCGGGACCGGGGTGCCGGCTTTCGCTCGCGGCAGCCCGGTGGGATCATCCGATCATGCTCTTTGACGGTGTGACCCATCAGCTCCATGACAGCGACCCGGTCGAGACTGACGAGTGGACGGAGGCGTTCGACGACGTGGTCACGGCCTACGGGCGCACCCGAGCGCGCTACCTCTTGCTGCGCCTGCTCGATCGGGCCAGGGAGCACAACGTCGAGTTCCCGGCCAGCGTCTCGACACCGTACGTCAACACCATCCCCACCGACCGGGAGCCGGAGTTCCCCGGCGACGAGAATCTCGAGCGACGGATCCGGGCCTTCATCCGCTGGAACGCCGCAGTCATGGTGGTCCGGGCCAACGCCCGCTCGGACGCCATCGGCGGCCACCTCTCCACCTATGCCAGCTCTGCCGCCCTCTACGAAGTGGGGTTCAATCACTTCTTCCGGGGGAAGGACGACGGTCGCCCCGGGGACCAGGTCTACTTTCAGGGGCACGGGTCCCCTGGCATCTACGCCCGGGCGTTCGTCGAAGGTCGGCTCGACGAGGACCAGCTGGACCGCTTCCGGTTCGAGGTCGCGGGCGACGGCCTCTCCTCGTATCCCCATCCTCGGCTCATGCCCGAATTCTGGGAGTTCCCGACCGTCTCGATGGGGCTAGGACCCATCAACGCCATCTCCCAGGCCCACCTCAACCGCTACCTCCGGGCGAGGGACCTGGCCGACACGTCCGACAGCCGGGTGTGGTGCTTCGTCGGGGACGGCGAGTTCGACGAGCCCGAGACCATCGCCGGCCTGGGCGTGGCTGGGCGCGAGCACCTCGACAACCTCACCTTCGTCGTCAACTGCAACCTCCAGCGGCTCGACGGGCCGGTCCGGGGAAACGGGAAGGTCATCCAAGAGCTCGAAGCGATGTTCCGGGGTGCGGGGTGGAACGTCATCAAGGTGATCTGGGGGCGAACCTGGGACCCCCTGCTGGCGAAAGACGTCGACGGCGTGCTGCTGGCCAAGATGAACTCGACGGTCGACGGCGACTTCCAGAAGTACGCCACCGAATCCGGTGCGTACATCCGGGAGCACTTCTTCGGACCGGACCCACGCCTGTCCGCCATGGTCGCAGACCTCTCCGACGCCGAGCTCCAGGCGCTGCCACGGGGTGGCCACGACTACCGCAAGCTCTACGCGGCCTACGCGGCGGCCACCGAGCACACCGGAGCTCCCACCGCCATCCTGGCCAAGACGATCAAGGGGTGGACGCTCGGTCCCGAGATCGAGGCCCGCAACGCCACCCACCAGATCAAGAAGATGACGCCCGCCCAGCTCCGTGCCCTCCGGGACCGCCTGTTCCTCGGCGACGAGATCCCCGACTCCGCGTTGGACGCCGACCTGCCTCCCTACTACCGCCCGCCGGCCGACTCACCCGCCGCCCGCTACCTGGCGGAACGTCGACGTTCCCTCGGCGGGGCCCTCCCCCGGCGGGTGGTCCGCAACCGCCCCCTCGACCCCCCCGGGGCGTCAGCGTTCGCCGACCTGCTGGTCGGTTCGGGCAAGCAGTCGGCGTCGACCACCATGGCGTTCGCCCGCCTGCTGCGGAACCTGGTGCGCGACCCGTCGATCGGCCGTCGCATGGTCCCGATCGTCTCCGACGAAGCCCGGACCTTCGGCCTCGAGTCACTGATCAGCGAGGTGCAGATCTACGCCCCGGACGGCCAGCGCTACACGCCGGTGGACGCCGGGCTGGCGCTCCACTACGCCGAGAGCGCTTCGGGACAGATCCTCGAGGAGGGGATCACCGAGGCCGGCGCCACCGCCACGTTCACCGCGGCGGCGACGGCGTACGCCACGTTGGGGGAGTCGCTCATCCCCTGCTACCTCTTCTACTCGATGTTCGGCTTCCAGCGGGTGGGCGACCTGCTCTGGGCGCTCGGTGACATGCGGGGCCGGGGCTTCCTCCTGGGCTGCACCGCCGGGCGCACCACGTTGAACGGCGAGGGGCTCCAGCACCAGGACGGGCACTCGCACCTGCTCGCGTCCGCCTACCCCGCCATCGCCGCCTACGACCCCGCCTTCGCCTACGAGGTGGCTGTGATCGTCGAGGACGGCATTCGCCGGATGACCGGGCCGGACGCCGAGGACCGGACCTGGTACCTCACCCTCTACAACGAGAACTACCCGATGCCGGCGCTCCCCGACGATCCCGGCGATGCCGAACTGGTCCGGCTGGGGATCGTGCAGGGCCTCTATCGGTTCGCACCGTTGCCGCCGGCTTCCGGTCAGGACGGGGGCGGCCCGGAGCGGTTGCGGGCGAGCCTGCTGTTCTCCGGGTCGGCCTGGCAGGTGGCCATGGAGGCGCGGGCACTGCTGGCCCAGGACTGGGGGGTCGACGCCGACGCCTGGTCCGTCACCTCCTACAAGTCGCTGCGCGAGGACGCGTTGTCGGTCGAACGGTGGAACCGGCTCCATCCCGAGCAGGTTCCCCGCGTGCCGCTGGTGGCCTCTGCGCTCACCGAACAGGGTGGCCCGGTGGTGGCGGTCACCGATTTCGTACGGGCGGTGCCCGACCAGATCGCCCGGTTCGTCCCCCGCCGGTTCACGTCGCTCGGGACCGACGGCTTCGGTCGCTCCGACACCCGGGGCGCACTGCGACGCTTCTTCGAGGTCGACGCGGCCAACGTGGTGGTCGCCGCGCTCGACGGCCTGGTCGCAGACGGCGCCCTCCCTCCGGCGGCGGTCGCCGAGGCGATCGGCCGTTACGGGCTCGACCCCTCCTCCGCCGACCCCTGGTCGCAGTAGCGACACGGCTGCCAGTCCACGACTTCTATAGTGTGCTCCGCTATGACGGGAGCCGGCCTGCACCGACGGAGGGTTCCTGGCGGCGGGACGGAGACGGCCTGGTCCCGATGGCGTCGGCCGGTGGTCGTCGCCGTGCTGACCACGGTCGTGCTCCGGATCACCACCGAGCTGGTCGCGCTGGTGACACACTACGGGGTCACCTTCCCGCACGTCGTGGCCCACCGCCCCGGAGTGCTGGCCGACGTCTGGTCCGCGTGGGACACCGGCTACTACGTGACCATCGCCCAGCACGGCTACGTGGCATCCCACGCCGCCAACGTGCCCAAGTTCATCGCCTTCGCTCCGCTGTACCCGGCACTGGTGGCGGTGGCCCACGCCGTCACGGGAACCGGATGGATCGTGAGCGGGCAACTGGTCAGCGCCGCGGCGACCATGGTGGCGATCGCCGGGCTGGTCCACCTCACCACTCCCGACGAGGGAACCAGCGGTTCAGGCACGACCGTGCTGCTGCTGGTGGCGTTCCCCACCGCGTTCTTCCTTCTGGTCGACTACCCGGAGTCGCTGGCGCTGGCGCTGCTGATCTGGACCTGGATCGCGGTGCGGGCGCGGCAGTGGCTATTCGCCGGAGTGCTCGTCGCCGGCGCCGTGATGACCAAGTACTACCTGGTGATCGCCGCGGTCGCTCTGCTGGTGGAGGTCTGGCAGGCCCGATCCCCCAGCGAGCCGGGGACCGCGCGGCTCCCCAGGCCGGGGCGTCCGGAGCTGCTGCGGGCCGCTGCCGTCGCCGGTCCAGCGGCGCTGTCCATCGGTGCGTGGATGGTGGTCTGCAATCGGCTCTACGGCGATCCGCTCGCGTTCGTGCACGTCCAGGGGGAGTGGAATCGCCACTTCGCGTTCCCCTGGACGCTGGTCGCCACGACGGCCGGAAACCTGGTGCACTGGCAGTTCCTCGACACCTCGGTCGCCAGCGTCATGGAGCTCTTCGACACGGTGACCGTGCTGCTGTTGGTCGTCGCCACGGTGGTCGCCTGGCTCCGGGTCCGGCGCTCCTACGGCGCCCTGCTCGGCCTGGCCCTCGGCACGTTCACCTTCCAGACGATCCTCTACAGCGAGACCCGCGAGGTCCTCACCCTGTTCCCCTTCTTCATCGTCCTGTCCCGCTGGGTGGACGGGCATCCCTGGCGCGAGCGCTTCGTCCTCGCCTTCTTCGTGCCGTCCGCCTACTTTCTGGTGAGCCGCTTCGTCAACCACCAGTTCGCCGGCTGACCACCGCGTCGAGCCGCTCGGTGCGGCAACCGGGGGACTCGGGCGCGCCCCGCCACGGGCCGCGGACGAAGTCGAACGCCGATGGGAACTCGCATACGCTGAGGCCATGTCCCTGTATCTGAGTGGCGATGAAGCCGCCGACGAGCTCCTGAGCACGGATCCGCTGGCGCTTCTGGTGGGCATGGTCCTCGACCAGCAGATCCCGCTGGAGCGCGCGTTCCGGGCGCCGCGCGATCTCGAGCAGCGCATGGGGGGGACCCTCGACGCCGGAGCCATCGCCGCCATGGACCCGGACGAGTTGGCGGCCATCTTCGGGGCCAAGCCCGCATTGCACCGCTTCCCGAGCTCGATGGCGCGCCGCGTCCAACAGGTGTGCCAGATCGTGACGACCGACTACGGCGGCAATGCGGCAGCGGTGTGGACCTCGGCGGCGGACGGCAAGGAGCTTCTGGCCAACGTCAAGGCCCTTCCCGGGTTCGGCATCCAGAAAGCGCGCATCTTCATCGCCCTGCTGGGAAAGCAGGTCGGGATCACCACACCGGGGTGGCAACAGGTGTCGGCTCCCTTCGGCGAACCGGGGACCTACATGTCGGTGGCGGACATCGACTCGGCCGATGCCCTGGCCCGGGTGCGCCAGTACAAACAGGGAATGAAGGCGAGCGCCTCCGCTGCCCGCAAGTGACAGGGCCGTCCGCCCCGGTGCCCCGCCCGGCCAGGAGCGACCCGGGCGACCGCTGGGGATTGGCGCGTCGGCGCCTCTATCTGTGCACACCCGACCGTCCCGACCTGGCACGGTTCGTTGCCGGCTGCATCGAGGGTGGCGTCGACGTCGTACAGCTGCGCGACAAGCACCTGGCCGATCGGGACCTGCTCGTCCGAGCGGAGCTGGTGCGATCGGTCTGCGCCGCACGCCAGGTCCCGTTCCTCCTCAACGACCGGCCCGACCTGGCCGCGACCGCCGGTGCCGACGGGGTCCACGTCGGCCAAGACGACGTTCCCGTCACCGAAGCTCGCACGGTGGTCGGCACCGACGCCCTGGTCGGCCTTTCGACTCACCAGCTGTCCGAGGTGGAGCGTGCCGTCCGAAGCACGCTGCCGGTCGACTATCTCTCGGCCGGACCGGTCGTTCCGACCCCGACCAAGCCGGGGCGGCCCGGGACCGGGATGGAGTTCGTCCGCCAGGCGGTTGCGGCGTCGCCGTGGCCGGTGTGGGTCACCGGGGGTGTCGAACCGGCGTCGGTGCCGAAGCTGGTCGACGCGGGCGCCTGCCACTTCGTGGTGGTCCGGTGGCTCACCCAGGCCGAGGATCCACCAGCCCGGGCCCGGGAGCTCCGCCAGGTCATCGACTCCTCCATCGCCTCGGCCGAAGCGAGTGGGTCACCGAGCGCTCCCCGGTGAACGGCGGGTTCAACCACCAGGAGTGATGGTCACCATCTGGGTCTGCGACGAAGGCGGGGACAGCACTTCGACCACGATGGAGTGCACGTAACCATTGCCGAGCGTCACCGCCACCTGGGCCCGACCGAAACGCCGGGCATACTCCGACAGGCCTGGCTGGGGGACCGCGGTGGCGGCGACGTTGAGGTGATAGGTCGCTCCGGTCTGCTCGGCGGACGACGCACCGAGGATGGCATGCAGGTACTGGGTCACGGTCGAGGCCACGGTTGCGGCAGCATCAGGCACGGTATGGGTGCTGGTGAGCGTGCCGAGCGTTGCCGTGGTCCGCGTCACCACGGTCGACCCGCTACCCGTCTTGGTGGTGGTGACGTGCCCGGTCACGGTGGTGAGGCGGGCCTGAGCGGCGGTTCCGGACGAGGCTCCCTGGTAGCGGAGCGTGCCTTCGAAGGAGGACTGGACGGCTGGGGAACTGGGCGCCGACGACCCCAGATCGTCCGCCTGGGTAGAGGTGACCGAGACGTCGGCCGAGTAGCTGTTCAATGCCAAGGTCGATCGGGCTGCGTTGGCCAGGGTGGACGGGATACCCCCCGCCGACATGGCGATGCCCACGGCGGCAGCCACGACCGCCACGACGATCACCACGGCAACGAGGACGAACGCGACCGCCTTGCGGGGCAACGGGGACGCCGGAGTGGCAGGCCTGGTCGGAGCCGATGTCATCGTCGGAGTAGTCACCACGGCGGGCACTTTACCTCCCGGCGCGTCGATGGGCAGAACCCGCATCGGCACACGTTCGTCACGAGCGTGATCTCGGGTGGGCTCAGCCGGCCGAGCCGGCGCTGTGCCCCGGAGTGGACGACACCTTCGCTCCCGAGGGGAGCGCCACCGCAGGGGAGGAGCCGACCGAGGAGATGGCGAGGTTCACCGATGCACCGGCCCCGGCGATGTGGAGTGCCGACACATAGGTTCCGGTCACCGTCACCGTCCCCTGCAGGGACTGGCCCTGGACGGCCAGGACGAACGTCGACTTGGTGCCGTGCTGGTGGACATCGGTGGCGTGCTGCAGCAGGCCGAGGTAGTTGCGGACCGGGTCGTAGGCCGAAGCCGGCTGGCCGGCCTGGCGGGTGAAGGTCAGATGTGCGTTGGATGCCGACGCCGACACCGGGGAGCTCTGGAACTCGAACCGGCCGATGACCGCCACGTACGACCGGCTCCCCTGTGATTCGACGTACCCCCCCAGTCGGTCCGGTGCCTGCCAGATCAGGTGCTGGGTCTCTGAGGGCCCGCCGGACTGGGCCAGCACCGACACCGAGGTGTAGTTGGGCGCATCGAGGGTGTTGGTCACCGCCTGATGAAGAAGGTCGATCTGGGTCGGCGACTGGGCCACACCAAGAGCTGCCCCGCCTCCGGCCAGCACGACCAGAAGGAGCAACAGCAGCCACGGGACGATGCGGAAGGGTCCGTTCATTGGGGAGACGCTACGCCAGTTCTGGACCCGCGGTGGGCGGATCCGGTTCCCGACGACGCCGGTCGGCGGTCACCGGACCCGACGGAAGCGGCATCAGATCCCGATGCGCTGGGCGAGCAGCTCGCGATGGTAGGACGGGTCACCGAGCATCAGCTCGGACGACTTGGCGCGCTTGAAGTAGAGGTGGGCCGGATGCTCCCAGGTGAAGCCGATCCCGCCATGGATCTGGATCGTCTCCGCCGCCGCGTGGAAGTACGCCTCCGAACAGTAGGACTTGGCCAGGCTGGCCACCACCGGGAGCTCGTCGGAGTCCTCCGCCGCCGCCCATCCCGCGTAGTAGGCGGCCGACTTGGCCGACTCGACTTCGAGCAGCATGTCGGCACACTTGTGCTTGATCGCCTGGAAGCTCCCGATCGGTCGCCCGAACTGGATCCGGGTCTTCGCGTACTCCACCGACCGGTCGAGGCAGCGCTGGGCGCCACCGACCTGCTCGGCCGCCAGGGCCACTGCGGCCAGGTCGAGGGTCTTGGAGAGCCCGGCCTCGGCACCACCGTCAGTCCCGATCAACCACGCCGGGGTATCGGCGAACTCGAGGCGCGCCTGCTTGCGGGTCTGGTCCATGGTGGCCAGCGGAGTCCGGGTCAGGCCAGCGGCATCACCCTTCACCCCGAAGAGGCTGATGCCTGCGGCGGTACGCCCGACCACGAGCA
>DAHXOD010000062.1 GCA_027365055.1 bacterium | reverse complement strand
AGCTCCTCCTGGACGATGGCGAGCTCGGTGATGCCCATGCCGCCCCCGCCGTAGGCCTCGGGCACGTTCACCCCGAGGAACCCGGCGTCCCCCATGGCCTTCCACAGCTCGTCGGTGCGCTGGTCGGCCCTGGCCTTGGCCACGTAGTAGTCGTGCCCGAACGACGACGCGATGGCGCCGACCGCATCGCGGAGCATCCGGTGCTCGTCCGATCGGGTGAATTCCACGGCTGCTCCTTGGGTCGGTGTGGTTCGGTGGCGGCGACAGGCCGGGGCCGAGGCTAGCGCCGTGGTGGCCGGTGACGGAGAGTTCCCCACGGTGGTGGGCGGGCTCGCTCCGGCGGACCCGCCGACGTGCCCCCCGAACGATGCGCAGTGCCGGCCCTACCAGTCGGGTAGCGTCGGCCCCGTTGGGACGAGAAGGAGATGCGATGGTGATCCGTACCGTTCCCCAGACACCCGGCCGCGCTGAGCCTGCGGCGGCCCGTCCCCTCGCTGCCGTGGTGCTGGCCGCGGGCGAGGGCACCCGGATGCGCTCGGCGCGCCCCAAGCCGTTGCACCGCCTCTGCGGCCGGCCCATGGTGCTCCACGTGCTGGACGCGCTGGCCGGCATCGACGTGGACCGGGTGGTGGTGGTGGTGGGACACCGCGCCGACTGGGTGACCAAGACCTTGGTCGAGCACGCTCCGCCGGGCATGTCCATCGAGTTCGTGGAGCAGGTCGAGCAACGGGGCACTGGGGACGCCATGTCGGTGGCCCTCACCGGCCTGCCCGACGACAGCGACGACGAGTCCGACGTGGTGGTACTGCCGGGCGACACGCCACTGTTGCGACCGGCCACCCTGGCGGCGCTGGTGGCGGGCCATCGCGCGTCGGACGCGGCGGCAACGTTGCTGACCGCGGTGGTCGACGACCCCGCGGGCTACGGCCGCGTGGTCCGTGGCCGCAACGACGGCGTGGCCCGGGTGGTCGAGCACGCGGATGCATCGGACGAAGAGCTGTCGTTGCACGAGGTCAGCACCTCGATCTACTGCTTCCGCCGGAGCGTGCTCGCCCCGTCGCTTCGCCGGCTGAGCCCGTCGAATGCCCAAGGGGAGTACTACCTCACCGACGTGGTGGCCGTGCTCTCGGACGCAGGGCACAAGGTCGGTTCGGTGGTGGTGGCCGACACCATGGAGGTCGCCGGGGTCAACGACCGGGCCCAGCTGGCGGTGGCGGAGGCCGAGCTGCGTGACCGCATCAACGAGCGCTGGATGCGCCAGGGGGTCACCATGTGGGATCCGGAGCGCACCTATATCGACGCGGAGGCACACCTGGGAACCGATGTGGTGCTGCTGCCGGGGGTGATACTGCAGGGAGCGTGCGTGGTCGACGACCATGCGGAGATCGGTCCCGACGTGCACCTCGTCGATACGCGGGTCGGGGAGGCCGCCTCGGTCACCCACAGCGTGTGCCGCCGTGCGGTCATCGGACGCGACGCCCGGGTCGGCCCCTACGTGGTGTTGGAAGAGGGCAGCGAAGTGGTCCCTGGCGGATCGGTGGGCGCTCGGGGTTGGCCCCAAGGCAACGGTTGAGCGCGCCACGGGTGAGCCGTGCACCGACCAGCGGGTCCGGTCGCGCCTCGGTGGTGCGTCTCTCCCGACGGGCGGTCCGTCTGGCGCGGTAGCGTCAGGAGATGGAATTCACTCCCCGTCGCCGTCTCGAGCTGGTCTCCGGGCGGTCGCACCCGGAACTGGCCCAGGACATCGCTCTCCAACTCGGCGTCGAACTGGGGGAGACCAACCTGCGCGAGTTCGCCAACGGTGAGATCCACTGCCGGTACGGCACGTCGATGCGGGGGAGCGACGTGTTCATCGTCCAGACCCACTGTGGCCCGGTGAACGACTCGCTGATGGAGCACCTGATCATGATCGACGCGGCCAAGCGGGCGTCGGCCAAGCGGATCACCGCGGTCTGCCCCTACTACGGCTACTCGCGTCAGGACCGCAAGGCCAGCGGCCGCGAGCCGATCACCGCCAAGCTGGTGGCCGACATGCTCTCGGTGGCCGGTGCCGACCGGGTGGTGAGCGTCGACCTGCACTCCGGGCAGATCCAGGGGTTCTTCGACGTGCCGTTCGATCACCTGACCGCGGCGCCGGTGCTGGTCGACTACCTGCGGTCCCAGGGTACCGAGGACCTGGTGGTGGTCGCCCCCGACGCCGGGCGGGTGAAGGTGGCGGAGCGCTTCAGTCAGAACCTGTCGGCGGACCTGGCGGTCGTCCACAAGCGCCGGCCCCGGGGGACCGCCAACCTGGTCGAGGCGCTGCACGTGGTCGGCGACGTCGACGGTCGGATCTGCGTGCTGATCGACGACATGATCGATACCGCCGGCACCATCGTGGCGGCCTCCGATCTGTTGGTGGCGCGGGGTGCCTCCGAGGTGTGGTGCATGGCGACCCACGCCGTGCTGTCGGACCCCGCGGTCGACCGGCTGAAGAACTCGTCGCTCACCAAGGTGGTGGTGACCAACACGCTGCCGATCGCCCCCGAACGACAGTTCGACAAGCTCGAGGTGCTCTCCGTCGCCAAGCTGATCTCGGACGCCATCGACGCCGTGTTCGAGGACACCTCGGTGTCGGAGATCTTCGGGGGCGAAAACCTGGTGTAGGCGGCGAGGGGACAACTGCTGCCGGCACGTCCTCCGACGGGCAGCCCGGCGGGTGCGGTTCCCCCTCGATCGTCAGACGGTCTACACTGTTGCGCCCGCCGCACCGCAGCCCGATCCGGCACCCGGCAACCGCACCCAGCTACGGCTGGCCCGGCTACGGTCGACCCAGACCCCGTCCCACCCGAGGAGCCCACATGCCCGAGATCACGCTTGCCGCAGAGTCCGGCCGGACCATCGGTACCCGTTCGACCCGGCGGCTCCGGGCGGAGGGGAAGATCCCCGGTGTCGTCTACGGCCACGGGACCGATCCGGTGGCCGTCGCCGTCGGCGCCCGCGACTTCCGGGTGGCGATGTCCGGCGAGGCCGGCCTGAACACGCTGCTCTCCCTCGATCTCGAGGGCACCAGCCTGCTGACCCTGGCCCGGGACATCCAGCACCACCCGGTGAAGAACGTGGTCACCCACATCGACTTCCTCATCGTGCGGCGCGACGAGGTCATCGCCGCGGAGGTCACCATCAACCTGGTGGGTGAGGCGATCGAGGTGCAGCACGGTGACGGCGTGGTGGACCAGCAGCTCTTCACCCTGGCCATCAAGGCCAAGCCGGCCGACATCCCCCCGTCCTTCGACCTCGACATCTCGGAGCTGATCATCGGCGGCTCCCTCCACGTGTCGGACATCAAGGTGCCCCGCGGGGTGGAGGTGGAGACCGATCTCGAGGCCACCGTGGTGGCCGGCCAGCCCCCGCGGGTGCAGGCGGCCACGGAGGAGGAGGCCGCGGCGGCGGCTGCCGCGGGCGAGTCGCCCGCCGGCGGTGCGGCCGACGCTGCCGACGGCTCGGGGGAGTAAGCGCTGCTCCGCGGTCGCTCCGACCGGGGCAGCCCGCCCACACCGGGTCGCGCCGCCCGTTCCACGGCCCGACGCGGCACACCGGTCGACCTGCTGGTGGTGGGGCTCGGGAACCCCGGATCCGAGTACGCCGGCAGCCGCCACAACGTGGGGGCCGACACGGTCGAGCTGCTGGCCGAGCGGCACGGAGGCCGGTTGCGCTCCGAGCGTGGCCTGCATGCCGTGGCGTGCACGGTGGAGATCGCCGGACGGCGGGTGATGCTGGCCATCCCGACCACCTACATGAACGACTCGGGGATGGCGGTGGCGCCTCTGGTCCGCCGGGCCGGGCTCGTCGGCGACGCTGCCGGCGGACCTCGATCGGCGACGGGCGGATCGCCGGGTGCCGGCACGAGCGTGGTGACCGGACTGCTGGTGGTCCACGACGAGCTCGACCTGCCCCCGGGGCGGGTCAAGCTGAAGTCCGGGGGTGGGAACGCCGGTCACAATGGTCTCAAGTCGATCGAACGCCACCTCGGTGAGAATGGTTACGGACGGGTACGGATCGGGATCGGCAAGCCCCCGGGTCGCCAGTCGGGCGCCGACTTCGTACTGCGGCGCCCGGGGGCGGCCGATCGCCAGGTGCTCATCGAGGCTTCGGGTGCCGCGGCCGATGCCGTCGAGGCGGCGGTGGCCGACGGGATTGCCGGGGCGATGAATCGGCTGAACACGGCCGGCTGACCATGCTGGGCGGGACGGGGGGACCGACGGAGCACCGCGTGCGGACCGGTCGGCCGGGCGGCGGTCGGACCGGGTCGCCCCGGCGGGGCCGACCGACCGCATCGGCTGTCCGGGTGCCGGTACGATCGTCCGGTGGGCGCCGTGGACGACATCGTGATCTCCGTCAAGGGCCTGACCAAGTCGTACGGGGGATTCGAGGCGGTCCGTGGTGTCGACTTCGAGGTCCGGCGGGGTCACGTGCTGGCCCTGCTCGGTCCCAACGGCGCCGGCAAGACCACCACCGTCGAGATCCTCGAGGGGTATCGCCAGCGAGACGGTGGCGAGGTCAGCGTGCTGGGCCGCGATCCGTCCCACCGGGACAAGGAGCTCCGCTCGCGGGTGGGCATTGTGCTCCAGGAGTGTGCCGTCGACCAGTACCTGACGGTCACCGAGGCGATCACCCAGCGGGCCGGGCTCTACCCGGACCCGCGACCGGTGGACGAGGTGGTGTCGATGGTCGGCCTGGGTGCGAAGGGACGGTGCCGGATCAAGACCCTCTCCGGGGGCCAGCAGCGCCGGCTCGACCTCGGTCTGGCCCTGGTGGGCAATCCCGAGCTGATCTTTCTCGACGAGCCCACCACCGGGTTCGACCCCTCCGCCCGGCGCGAGTCGTGGGAGCTGGTGCGGGGCCTGTGCGCGGAGGGCCGCACCGTGGTCCTCACCACCCACTACATGGACGAGGCCCAGGCGCTCGCTGACCAGGTGACGGTGATCGCGGCGGGCAAGGTGGTGGCCTCGGGCACCCCGGACACCCTGGGCGGACGGGACCAGGGGGAGACGACCGTCCGGTTCGTGCTGCCCGCCGGGGTCGAGCTCTGCGAGCTCCCCCTCCCACCGGACCTGCGGCCCGAGGTCCGGTGCGGGGTGGTGGAGGTGCGGCTCCCCGACGCCACCGCGCTGCTGCACGACCTGACCGGGTGGGCGCTCGCCCGGGGCCAGGTGCTCGACGGCCTGAAGGTCCGGCGACCCTCCCTCGAAGACGTCTACCTGGATCTCACCGGAGACGACGGGTGAACGACGTCGAGATCGCCCTCCACCAGGTCCGCTACGAGCAGAAGACCTACTGGCGCAACCCGATGGCGGCGGTGTTCACCTTCATGTTCCCGGTGGTGTTCCTGCTGGTGGTGGGCACCTCCGCCGGCAGTTCCACGATCTCGGGTTCGACCCTCCGCTACGACCAGTACCTGGTGGTCGCCATGCTCGTCTTCGGGTTGATCGCCGCCTGCTACACCAACCTGGGGGTCACCCTCTGCATCCGCCGCGACCAGGGCGTGTTGAAGCGGATGCGGGGGACCCCGATCGCCACCGCCTCCTACTTCGGTGGGCTCATCGGGAGCATTCTGATCAACGTGGTGCTGCTCACCGCGCTGGTGGTGGCCATCGGCATGGTCGGCTACCACCTCCACTTCCCGTACCACCCGCTGGCGGCCGCGGTGACGCTGCTGGTCGGTGTGGTGACCTTCTGTGCCCTCGGTCTGGCGGTGACGGTCCTCATCTCCAACGGGGAGGCGGCACCGGCGGTGATCAACGGTATCTACTTTCCGGTCGTGTTCATCTCCGGCGTGTTCTATCCGATCAGCAACTCCTCGGTGCTGTCGAAGATCGCCGACTACTTCCCGGTCCGCCACATGGTCAAGGGGTTGGTGGGGGCGTTCGAGAACGGCCCGGGATCGGGTCTGCAGGTCCGGGACCTGTTGATCATGGCGCTGTGGGCGATCGGGGGACTGGTGTTCGCGGTGCGCCGGTTCCGTTGGGAGCCCCGTCACCGCTGAGCGGCGTCACCCGCTCCGCTCCCGTGCTCGGGGCCACCCCGCCTGCTCGGCCCGGCCCGCCGCGCCCAGTACCCTGATCGGGTGAGCCCCCGGTGAGCCTCCGGTCCCTGCCACCCCTGCTGCGCGACGAGCCCGCCCTGGCGCGGGTGGTCGGTGCGTCGAACGCCACCTTGGCGGTGGCCACCCCGGCCCAGGCGTCCGTCCTCGCCGGCCTGGTCCGCCTGGCCACCCGGCGGCCGGTGCTGGTGGTCACCCCCACCGCGGCCGCGGCCGAGCAGCTGGCCCACGACCTGCGCGAGCTGGCACCGGGCGGCACCGGCGAGCGCGTCGAGGTGTTTCCGGCCTGGGAGACGCTGCCGTTCGAACGGGTCAGCCCCGATGTGGCCACCATGGGCCGGCGCCTGCGCCTGCTGTGGCTGCTGGGGGGCGGGTCCGGTGCGGAGCAGCCGGAGGTGGTGGTGGCGCCGGTCAAGGCCGTGCTCCAGCGTCTCGGACCGTGGCGGACCAGCGCTCGACCGGTCTCGGTGTCGATCGGGGACCAGGTGGTGGTCGACGAACTGGTGGCCCAGCTGGTGGGAGCGGGCTACCGGCGCGAGTCATTGGTCGAGCACCGGGGTGAGCTGGCGGTGCGCGGTGGCATCGTCGACGTGTTCCCCTCCACCGACGATGCGCCGGTCCGGATCGATCTGTGGGGTGACGAGGTCGAGCGGCTCACCCGGTTCGACGTGTCCGACCAGCGATCGGTGGGCGACGCCGAGTCGGTGGCGCTGTTCGGCTGCCGCGAGCTGGTGGCCGACCAGGCGACGCGCCAGGCCGCGGCCGGGTTGGTCGGGACCGCGCCCTGGGGCCGCCACCAGTGGGAGCGGATCGCAGACGGGGAGCTCTTCGACGGGATGGAGTCGTGGCTGCCGTGGTTGGCGGGCAACGACGAGCTGCTCACCGATCTCCTCGGCGCCCAGGCCCAGGTCGTGCTGGTGGAGCCCCGGCGAGTGCGCGACCGGGCCAGCGAGTTGCTCGACGAGGAGGCGGCTCTGGCCGAGGCGCTGGCGTCGACCTGGGGGGTGGCGGAAGGGGACGACACCCCCCGGCTGCACCTGCCCTTCGACCGGCTGCTGGCCGGGACGGCGGCGTCGGTGCTGTCGTTGCTTCCGGCAGCAGAGGGCCCCGACGTCCCCGCGGTCGAGAGCCGGGGGTGGGAGCCGATCCTCGGCGACGGCGGCGTGTTGGCGACCCAGGTCACCAGCTTGGTGACCAACGGCTATTCGGTGGTGCTGTGCTCCTCGACGGCCGGTGGGGCAGACCGCCTGGCCGGCGTGTTGGCCGCGGAAGGGGTGACCGCGACGGTGGTGCCCACCGAGGGTTCCGATGCTGCGGGGGCCTCCCGGACCACCGACCTCGCTACTCCAGGCATCCGGATCGTGGTCGCCGCGGTCGACGTCGGGTTCGTGCTTCCGGGGGCGAAGGTGGCGGTGCTGGCGGAGTCGGACATCACCGGTCGCCGCCGTCCCCACCGGGCCGCCCGGGCGCGGGCGCGTCCGGTGGACGGCTTCTTCGACGACCTCGCCCCCGGGGCCTACGTCGTCCATCGCCAGCACGGGGTGGCCCGCTACGGCGGCATGGTCACCCGGACCATGGGTGGGTCGACCCGCGACTACCTGCTGCTCGAGTACCGGGGCGCGGACAAGCTCTACCTGCCCACCGATCAGATCGAGCTGCTCACCCCCTATGCCGGTGGGGACTCTCCCGCGGTCAGCCGGCTGGGGGGATCGGAGTGGAGCAAGGCGCGGGCCAAGGCGCGGGCCGCGGTCCACGAGGTGGCCGAGGAGCTGGTGGCGCTCTACCGGCGCCGCCTCGAAGTCGAGGGACATGCCTTCGGTCCCGACACCCCTTGGCAGGCCGAGATGGAGTCGGCGTTCCCCTACGTCGAGACCGCAGACCAGGCCCGCGCCATCGACGAGGTCAAGGCCGACATGGAACGGCCGCTGCCCATGGATCGTCTGGTCTGTGGCGACGTCGGCTTCGGCAAGACCGAAGTGGCGCTGCGCGGCGTGTTCAAGGCGGTCCAGGACGGCTTTCAGGCCGCGGTGCTGGTGCCCACGACCCTGCTGGCCAGCCAGCACTATCAGACGATCGCCGACCGGTTCGCCCCCTTCCCGGTCAAGGTGGAGCTGCTCAGCCGGTTTCTGACCAACGCCCAGGCCAAGGCGGTGCTGGCCGGACTGGCCGACGGATCGGTGGACGTGGTGGTGGGAACGCACCGGCTCCTCGGGGGGGACATCGCCTTTCGCAAGCTGGGTTTGCTCGTGGTGGACGAGGAGCAGCGCTTCGGCGTGTCCCACAAAGAGGCCGTCAAGCGGCTGACCGACGGCGTCGACGTGCTCACCCTGACGGCGAGCCCGATCCCGCGCACCTTGGAGATGGCGTTGACCGGCATTCGCGACCTCTCGATGGTCAACACGCCACCGGCGGCGCGCCGCCCCATCCTCCCCTACGTCGGCGAGTTCGACCCCGGTGCGGCCTCCGAGGCGATCCGGCGCGAGCTGCTGCGGGAGGGACAGGTCTTCTACGTCCACAACCGGGTGCACGACATCGACGCGGTGGCCGATCGTGTCCGCCGGATGGCGCCCGAAGCGCGGGTGGCGGTGGCCCACGGCCGGATGGACGAGGGCTCGCTCGAGCGGGTCGTGCTCGACTTCGGCGAGGGTCACTACGACGTGCTGGTGTGCACCACCATTGTGGAGTCGGGGATCGACATGCCGAGCGTGAACACCCTGGTGGTGGACCGGGCCGATCTGCTCGGCCTCGGCCAGCTCCACCAGCTGCGGGGCCGGGTGGGGCGGGCGGGCCAGCGGGCCTATGCCTATCTGTTCCACCCGACGGACAAGGTGCTGTCGGAGACCGCTTACGAGCGGTTGCGGACCATCGGAGACCACACCGAACTGGGATCGGGCTTCAAGATCGCCCTGCGCGATCTGCAGATCCGCGGGGCGGGCAACCTGCTCGGCCACGACCAGTCCGGCCACATCGCCGCCATCGGGTACGACCTCTACGTCCAGATGGTGTCCGAGGCGGTGGCGGAGCTGAAAGGGGAGGCGCGGCCCCGCCCGGTGGAGCTGTCGATCGACCTGCCCGACGCAGCCCACCTGCCGGCCGGTTATATCGAGGCGGAGGACGTGCGCCTCGAGGCGTACCGGCGGATCACCGGGCTGACGACCGGGTCGGAGATCGACGACGTGCGGGCCGAGTGGGAGGACCGGTTCGGTCCCTTGCCGGCCCCGGCATCCGCCCTCCTCGACGTGGCCCGGCTGCGGGTGGAGTGCCTCC
>DAHXOD010000061.1 GCA_027365055.1 bacterium | reverse complement strand
TTGGAAGAAACTTTCGGAAAGGCCAAACGGGGGTTCAGAGGGCTACCCCGGAAACTCCCGCTAGGCGGGGCCCGGCTGTCGCCGGCCGGCCTCCGACCGGTGCGGCACGCGCCCTCAGCTGATCGTGGCGGACGCGGCACCTGACCGCACGCTTCCTCGATCCTGGCCGGGGCCCTGATCGAGGAAGGGAGGCCACGAGGGAACCCGGACGGGTCGGTCGAGGACCACGCCGGTCCCGGAACCGGTGATCGCCGCGACCATACGGTTCACCCGGCGGCGATTCCCCGTTAGCACCAGGTACTCCGTGTTGCGAAGATGGGACACCGTCCCCACCCGGTCCCCCGAGGGTCCGTGGATACCGATGCGGGCGCCGACGTATCGGGCCGAGTCGAACGCAAGCGTTGCGACATGCCCCCGGACCGCACACAACTCGTGAAGCTCGTCGAGGGTGAGCCACGACTCGTCGTTGTAGGAGAGCGCGACGATGTCGGCATCGACCGACCGGACCACCTCGGCCAGCGCCACCGGCATGGTGCGCCTGCCGTTGAACCGGCTCTTCCCTTCGGGGTGCCGCAGGTCGTCGCGCTTGCACGCCACGCCGTAGTGACTGGGCGCATCCCAGGCGACCAGAGTCTCCCAGACGTGGTAGTTCGCCTGGTAACGGTGCTGGTTGTAGGGAGGATCGAGGTAGGCCAGGTCCACGTGGGCGAGCCGGCCGCCGTTGACCAGCTCGCAGGCTTCGCCCCGCACCGCCCGGCCCGGGCCGGGAAGCAGATCGGGGAGCCGAAGCTCCAACGGCCGTTCGGCCCGCGGGGCCCACTGCTTCAGGTAGGCCATCTGGACCCCGACCGTCGAGTCCACCCGGTCCGCTGCCTCGATCAGACTGGTGAGCAGCACCGGCCACAGGGGTGAACCGGCGAACTCCTCCTCGATGGCGGAGCGCACCGCGTCGATCCGGGCCCCGTTCTCCGGACGGAAGTAGCGGGACCGCTCGCAGAAGGTCTCGGTCACGTACCCGGGCCGACCGGGGAGGCGGTTGAGACGGTCGATCGCCTCGATCGCCTCGGGAACGAGGCGATCCGACCGCTCCGGGTCTGTCTCGACATAGCACCGGGCCAGCACGTGGGCGGCACGGGAGCTGTCCACCGCAACGGTGTGGAGGCCGACCCGCTTGAACGCCTGGGCCACCCTGGTGGTGCCGGTGAACAGGTCGAGCGCGGTCGACGCGCCCGACGCCTCCGCCATCACGGTGAGCGCCGGGACCAGCCGCCGCTTGGAGCCGAGGTACTTGATCACCGACGGCCGAAGCGCCGCGCCCACCAGTTGGGGTCGCGGGCATGGGCGTGGAAGTGATCGGGGATCTGGCGCATCACCCGGTCGTACGCCCAGCCGCTGGGCCCGAACCGGGTGTCGGCCGCCTCGGCCAGCCGCCCCAGCATGTGCTCGACATCGCCCTCCGGCGGTTCGTCGCCGTGCCGCTTCCACACCACCATCGGCACGTCACAGACCTCGCAGTCCGCCACCCAGCAGGTGTCGTCCTCGTGGTACCACTCGGTGATGCGGGCGGCCTCGCACAGCTCGCACCCGGCAGCCGCAGAGCCGGTGCCGGTGCCGGTGCCGGTGCCGGTGCCGGTCATATCGTGTCGAGGACCACGGTGGTCCCCGGAAGCACCTGGGTGCCGGCGGACGGGTCGCAGAACACCACGATGCCGGAACCGGTCGGGCCGTAGGTGGTCACCTTCAGCCCGAGTGCCTCGAGCGACTTGATGGCGGAGGCCACCCCCGAGTAGAGGACGTCGGGAATGGTGACGGGCTGCGGTCCCTTCGACACGTCGACCGTCACCGTAGAGCCGTATGGCACCGGACCGACGGACGGATCGGGCACGGTCCCGATGACCTCGGTGGAGGGAACGCTCGAGCTGTAGAGCCGGCGCTCGACCGGGTTGAGCCCGGCCGCCTTCAGGGAGGCCGCCGCGGCGGCGTAATTGCTCCCCGTTCCATTGACCACCGGGATGGCCACCGGCGCGTGGCCCTTGGAGGTGATGATGGTCACCGTGGATCCGTAGAGCGCGGTCGCGGCCGGGGACGAACCGAGGATGCCGCCCACGCCGACGGTCGAGCTGTACTGGGCGGCCGAGGCGGGACAGACTCCGACCAGATGGACCGCGAGAAGCGCCTGGATCGCCTGGCTGCAGCTCTGGAACGAGGTCACCGCCGGGATGGTGACCGGGGGAAGTCCCTTGGACACGACCACGGCGATGCCCGTCCCCTGCTTGGCCGTCACCACCCTGGTCCCGTGCCTCGGAGCCGGGCGCTGGCTGATGATCAGCCCGGCCGCCACGGTCAGGCTGTAGGCCGATCCGGTTTGATGGAGGTTGAAGTGGTCGGGGTTGGTCAGGCGTGCGGCATCCGGGAGCGATCTGCCGACCAGGGACGGCACGGGATGGCTCGGGACGAACAGCTGGGTCTTCACCGCGGCATAACCACCCGCACCGAGGAGGGCCACGACCAGCGCCACGATCAGCACCACCAGGGGCCACTTCCGGCGGCCGGTCCGCTCCTTCGCCACCGCGTTCGGCGGCGGGGCGACCGGCCGTTCCGGCGGCGTCCTTCCGTGGAGCGGTGGTGCGCTCGCGACCGCAGGCACGCCAACCGTGGCGACCGCACCTGCGTCCACCGCGGCGCCGCCGGCCGTTGCTCCGACGGCCACACCTTCAGCCGCGGTCAACGGCGTTCCCAGCAGGGTCGGGTCGGCACTGGCCACCGGTGAACCCAGCAGGGTCGGGTCGGCGATCGGCCCACCGAGCAAGGTGGGATCGATGCCGGCCGTCCGTGCATCGAGCACGGTCGCGTCGATGCCGGTCACAATCCCCGCAGGCGAGTCGGACCGGGCGCTGGCGCTACGGGCACCGGCCACGAACCCGAACGGGATGGTCAGGCCGTCCGACCGGTCCGCATCGCCACCGTCACCGGCCGGCTCGCCGTGGTGGTCGACTCCGCCGGGCAACAGCGGACGTGGTTCGGGAAGCGTGGTGGCCAGGGCTCGCAATCGCGCACCGAAGGCAGCCGAGTCGTAGCGCTCGGCCGGATCGGGCGCCGCTGCCCATTCGAGCACCTCGTTGAGTGGTCCCAGGGCCTCGTGTTCGGGGAGCAGCGTACCGACCCGGGCCATCAACGTGGCGAGTGTGGTGTCTGCCGAGAACGGTGCCTGCCCGGTCACCCCTTCGTAGAGCACGATGGCCAGGGCGTAGACGTCCGCCTTGCCGTCGAGCGTCAGCCCCTCTACCTGCTCGGGGGCCGCGTAGCGCGCCGTGCCGAGCACCGCGCCCTCAGGCTCGGTCCACGCCGCCTCCGCCAAGGCCCGTGCCAGTCCGAAGTCGGCGATCCGCAACCGCTCGTCCGCGTCGAACAGCAGGTTGGCAGGCTTAATATCGCGATGGACCAGCCCGCGCCGGTGAGCGTAGGTGAGTCCCGCGGTGGCCTCGATGCCGACCCGAACCGCCTGCTCCGGGGTAAGGAGCGTCCCGGTGTCGTAGGCCTGGCGGAGGCTGCCACCGGCCAGGTACTCGAGGACCAGGAACGGCGTGCCGTCGTCTTCTCCCCAGTCGTAGACCTGCAGGACGTTGGGATGGTTGAGTGCCGCCACCACCCGGGCTTCGGCCCGGAACCGCTTGAGGAAGGAGGCGTCGTCGGCCAGGGCTGGGTGGAGGAGCTTGATGGCGACCCGTCGGTGCAACGACACGTCGTCGGCGAGGAACACCTGTGCGGACGCGCCCGTCCCCAGTGCGGACACCAGTCGGTAGCGGTCCCCGAGGACCCGTCCGATCGATTCAATGAGGCTCGGCATCGTTCTCCCTAGAGGCTACCGATCCCCGGACCCCGAGCGGTGGAGGGTGCGAACCCGGTGTGGCGGGCGTGTTCGGCGGACGGGACCCGACCCCCGGGTGGCCCGGAATCGGCCGAACTGACAGGATCAACCCGTGGCGGCACACCAGATGACGGCGGCCGACCGGTTCTGCCTGGCGATCGATCTGGGTACCGGCGGGCCCAAAGTCGGTCTCGTCTCGATGACCGGTGCCATCGCCTGGAAGGAACACACTCCGGTCGAGACCGGACGCACCGCAGGGGGCGGAGCTGTCCAGGACGCGTCGGCATGGTGGGAGGTCATCAGCGATTCCTCCCGGAGGGCGCTGTCCAGCGGGGTCATCGACCCAGAGCGACTGGTCACGGTGACGATCACCGGTCAATGGGCGAGCACGGTCCCAGTCGACACGGTCGGGCACCCCGTGGGCGACTGCCTCCTCTGGCAAGACACCCGGGGAGCGCCCTATGCACTTCGGGTCATCGGCGGGCCAGTGGCTGGCCATGCGCCGGTGCGCGCCCTGCGGTGGGTCAGAAGGAGCGGGGGTGCGCCATCCCTCCGCGGTGCCGACCCGATCGGCCACATGCTCTTCATCGAACACCGCCAACCCGAGGTCGCCCGCGCCGCCCGGTGGTACCTCGAACCCGTGGACTACCTGGCCATGCGCTTGACCGGCCGAGCGGCAGCCTCCCCTGCCTCGATGACCGGGGCCTGGTTGACCGACAACCGCACCCCGGAGCGCCTGCGCTACGACCCGGCCCTCGTCTCCATGGCGGGCATCGACGCGACCAAGCTGCCACCGCTGTGCCCGACCGGGTCGATCGTCGGCACGGTCACCGTGCCGGTCGCCCGCGACCTCGGTCTTCCGCCCGGGGTCACCGTGGTGACCGGCACGCCCGACCTCCACTCGGCCGCCTGCGGGGCCGGTGCGGTCCTCCCCTACCAGGCCCACCTCGCCCTGAGCACGAGCTCGTGGATCGGAGCTCCCGTACCCTTCAAAAAGACCGATATCCGGCGTCAGATCGCCAGCGTGCCCGGCCTCGATCCGGCCAGCTATCTGATCGCCGACAACCACGAGACCGGGGGCCTGTGCCTGCAGTGGCTGCGCGACCTGCTGTTCCCCGGTGAATCGTTCGAGGCCCTCACCGACCTGGCGGCAACCGCGGCCCCCGGGGCAGGATCGCTGCTCTTCACACCATGGTTGAACGGGGAGCGATCACCCGTCGAGGACCATCTCGCCCGGGGCGGGTTCCACAACCTGTCGCTCCACACCACACGCGCCGACCTGGTGCGGGCGGTGCTCGAAGGCGTCGCCTACAACAGTCGTTGGCTGCACCAGGCCGTCGAGCGCTTCACCGGGCGTCCACTCGACCCGCTGCGGATCATCGGTGGGGGCGCTCTCTCCGACCTGTGGTGCCAGGTGCACGCAGACGTGCTCGATCGGATCATCGAGCGCCCCGCCGAGCCGTTGCACGCCAACCTGCGCGGCGCGGCGATCTTCGCCGGCCTGTCTCTGGGCCATCTCCGCCCGAGCGATGTCGCATCCCTGGTTCCGGCCGAACGGACGTTCACACCCGATCCGGCCATGCGCCGCATCTACGACCGCCTGTTCGCCGAGTTCCCGAAGCTCTACTCGTCCCAGCGCAAGCTGTTCGCCCGGCTGAACCGTACCTGAGGGCCGCCGCCGGGTCGTCCCGGCGACTCCCTCATCCCGCCTCGGGGATCTCCCCGCGCTCGAGCAGCTCGTCGAACCGGGCACCCTCCACGATCGGCACGCCGAGCTGCTCGGCCTTCCTCACCTTGGACGCCCCGGGAGCGTCGCCGACCACCAAGGCCCAGGTCTTCCCCGACACACTGCCCGGCGAGGTGCCCCCCCGGACCCTGATCGCCTCCTCGGCCGCCTCCCGCGAGTACCCCTCCAGGGTGCCGGTCACCACCACCGAACGACCGGTCAAGCGCTGCTGGTGGTCTGGCCCGGTCCCGGCTGCCTCCCCACCGGTCCCGCCGCCGGCACCGGGTTCGACCATGCTCACCCCGGCGGCCCCCAGGCGGTCGACCACCCCCCGATTGACCTCCGAGGCGAACCAGGCGACCACGCTGGCCGCGATCACCGGACCGACGCCGTCGACCACCGCCAGGTCCACCTCCGCCGCGCTGGCGATGGCGTCCATGGTCCCCCGGGCCCGGGCCAGCGCCAGTGAACCGACCTGACCCAGGTGGCGGATGCCCAGCCCGATCAGCAGGCGGTGAAGGGGTCGTTGCCGCGAGGCGTCGATCGCCGCCAGCAGGTTGGCCACCGACAGGGCGGCGAATCCTTCGAGCCCGTCGAAGGTCGCAGCGTCGAACCGATAGAGATCCGATACGTCGGCCAGCCGCCGGTGACGGACAAGCAACTCAACCCGCTGCTCCCCCAGCCCGTCGATGTCCATGGCCGACCGTGAAGCGAAGTGCGCGATGCGCTGGACTCGCTGACCTGGGCAGTCGAGGTTGGTGCAGAACGTGTCACTCTCCCCCTCGAGCCGGACCAGCGGCCCGTGGCAGCTCGGGCAGACGGTCGGGAACGTCCACGGCGCCCCCCGGCGCCCGCCTCCGCCCCGGACCGGACCCACCACTTCGGGAATCACGTCGCCTGCCTTGCGCACGATCACCGTGTCGCCCGGTCGGACGTCCTTCGCCTGCACCTGGTCGGCGTTGTGCAATGTTGCCAGCGAGACGGTCGATCCCCCGACGAACACCGGTTCCAGCACCGCGAACGGGGTGGCTTTACCGGTCCGACCGATGGAGACCTCGATGGCTGCCAATCGTGTCGTGCGTTCCTCGGGCGGGAACTTGTAGGCGATCGCCCATCGGGGCGCCCGGGCCGTCGCACCCAGCACCCCCTGTAGGGTCAGGTCGTCCACTTTGATCACGACGCCATCGATCTCGTACCCGAGGTCGTGCCGGCGTGCCTCCCAGTGGCGGCAGAACGTCAGTGCCTCTTCGAAGCCGCTGACCACCCTGCGCTCGGGGCTCACCGGGAGGCCCGCCTGCTCGAGCCAGGCCAAGGTCCCCTCGTGGGAGGTGGTCGGCCATCCCTCCGGTCCGCCCTCGACGTGCCACTCGCCGATCTGGTAGGCCCAGAAGGACAAGGCACGGTGAGCAGTGACCGACGGGTCCTTCTGGCGGAGCGAACCGGCAGCCGAATTACGAGGGTTGACGAACGGTTTCTCTCCGGCGTCGAGCTGGCGGCGGTTCAACTCCTCGAAGGCGGCGATCGGCATGTACACCTCGCCCCGCACCTCCAGCACCGCCGGTGCGGGCCCCACCGCCGAGTCGAGGCGGTCGGGAATCGCCGCGATGGTGGCGACGTTGGCCGTCACGTCTTCGCCGGTGCGGCCGTCGCCCCGGGTGACCGCCCGTTCGAACCGGCCGTCTAGATAGGTGATCGACAGGGCCAACCCATCGATCTTGAGCTCGCACACGAGAGCGGCCGACGGGGGTATCTGCTTGGCCAACCGGCCGGCCCACGCCTCGAGCTCCTCGGCACTGAACGCATTGTCGAGGCTCATCATCGGCACCCGGTGCCGGACCGGGGTGAACTGGGTCGACAGGGTGGCTCCGACCACACCGGTGGGCGACCCCGGGACCGCCAGCTCCGGATGGTCGGCCTCGATGGCTCGCAGCTCCCGGACCAGCACGTCGTACTCGGCGTCGGGGATCTCGGGGTCGTCGAGTCGGTGATAGCGATCGTTGTGGTAGTCGACCGACGCCCGCAGCTCTGCGGCCCGAGCTGCCCACTCGTCCCCTGGGGGACCGGCCCCGGACAACTAGGCCACGATGCCCGAGCCGAGGACGGCGTCGGGACGCTCGGGGTCGTAGAGGGCGATGGTCTGCCCGGGCGCTACCCGCCGCTGGGAGGAGGCAAACCGGACGAGCAACCGACCGTCGCCGTCCCAGGCGACCGTGGCCAGCACCGGCCGTCCGTGGGCGCTGCACTGCGCGATCACCGGGCACGACCCGTCCGGAGTCCGACCCCCATCGACGTTGCTCGCCTGGGAGGTCGGGTCGCCGTCGACCCAGGCCACCGTGTGGAGCGCTGCCTCAGTGGCTTCGGCGGCTTCGGGTGGGCCGACCAGGACTCGTCGGGTGGGAACGTCGACCGCGGTCACGTAGCGCCTCCGGCCGTCGTCCCCGTGACCCATCCCCCGTCGTTGTCCCACCGTCACCAGCTCGACCGCGTCCACCGGTCCGAGGTCGTTGCCACTGGCGTGGTCGATCATGCGACCGGGGTGGAGAGGGACCCGCTCGGCCAAAAAGGCGGACCGTCCCTGGTCGGACCGGATGAAGCAGATGTCTTGGCTGTCAGGCTTGCCCGCCGTCCGCAGTCCCCGTCGGACCGCCTCGGCCCGGACCTGGTCCTTGTGCATCGTCCCCACCGGGAACTGCGCTTGCGCCAGCTGGTCCTGGTCGAGCATCGCCAGCACGTACGACTGGTCCTTGGCCGGATCGGCACCCCGGAGGAGGTGGTGGCGACCGTCCGAGCTCGTGACCCGCCGGGCATGGTGACCGGTCGCCACCGCGTCGAACCCGAGCGACCGGGCCCGCTCCAGCAGCCGGTCGAACTTGAGGTGACGGTTGCACTCCACGCAAGGGTTGGGGGTCGCGCCCCGAGCGTGACCCTCCACGTACGGGCGCACGACCTTCTCCTCGAACGTCTCGGTGAAGTTGAACACATGGTGGACCAGGCCCAGCTGGTCGGCCACCCGACGGGCGTCTTCGACGTCAGCCACCGAGCAACAGCCGGAGTCGGACGCTCCCCCCCACAGCTTGAGGGTCGCCCCCACCACCTGGTCCCGTCCGTGTTCGTCGGCAACCAGGGCAGCCGCCACCGACGAGTCCACCCCTCCGGACATCGCGACCAGGACACGCATGGCGCTAGTTTCGCAGCTGGGCGACCGCATCCTCGACCGAGGCGATCGCGGCGTCGACCTCCGCCTCGGTCGAGGTCACGCCCAACGAGAACCGCACGCCACTCGAGGCGGCCGCTCTGTCGAGCCCCATCGACGAGAGCACATGGCTCGGGCCCACTGCGCCGCTCGAGCAGGACGCGCCGGCGGAGACGGACACACCACGCTGATCGAGCAGCAGCACCAGCGCTTCGGACTCGAGCCCCGCGAACCGAAGGTGCACGATCCCCGGCACCCTCCGCCCCCGATCCCCCGTCTCGTCCACTCCGTCGACCGAGGCGATCACGCCGTCGGCCAGCCGGTCTCGGAGGGAGGCCACCCGTTCAGCCGTCTCCGGACGTTCCTCCGTCGTGGACGTCAAGGCGGTGGCCATGCCCACGATTCCGGCCACGTTCGACGTCCCGCTCCGACGGTCGCGCTCCTGGCCGCCGCCGTGCATGATCGGGCGCAACTCGGTGCCGTTGCGGACGACCAGCGCCCCGACCCCCTGGGGACCACCGAACTTGTGGGCACTGATCGAGACCAGGTCCACCAGGTTGGTGACCGGGGCCAGGTCCGACCAGGGCGCCGCCTGCACGGCATCGGTGTGGAGCACCGATGCCGGGGCCCTCCGACGGACCACCTCGGCCACCTCGGCCAAGGGCTGCTGCGTCCCGATCTCGTTGTTCACCGCCATCACCGAGACCAGCGCCACATCGGTGGTGCACGCCCGTTCCAGCGCGGCCAGATCCACCTGCCCACCACGGTCGGAAGGGACCTCGCGGAGCTCGATCCGGTGATGAGCAGCGGCGGCCCGGCAGGCAGAGAGCACCGCGTGGTGCTCCATCGCCGCGCAGACGACCGGACCGAGGGACCCCCGCTCCCGGAACGGTGCGAGGGAGCCGGCTACCGCCAGGTTGTCCGCTTCGGTGCCTCCCCCGGTGAACACC
>DAHXOD010000060.1 GCA_027365055.1 bacterium | reverse complement strand
GGCGGCTGCACGGACCCGGGCCACCCGCCAACCGCGAGCCGACGCGGCCTCTACGACCAAGGCATCCAGCGTGGCGACGATGTCACGAGCCCGGCCGCCGCGCACCGCGTAGGCGGCCAGGCGCCGGGTGGCCGCCTGGGCCTGCTCGCCGAGCAGTTGGGCGACGACCTGCTGGCGCAAGCCGACCGGCAGGTCACGGTCCCCGAGCGCGTGGCGGAGCGGGCGACTGGACTCGACCGTACGGGCGAACCGGAACAGCTCGTCCTCGATCTCCTCGATCTCCTCGACCGAGGACTCCTCGAACACCGCGGCGGCATACCCGCCCACCCGGCGCCTCGATCCCATCCGGCCGAGCACCGGCTCCGTGTCCACCGCCGCGCCGTCGGTTCCGTCGAGCGACGCCGAACCGGTCACCTGGCGGGTCAGCCAGTGGAGGCCGGCGATGACCTCGGAGGCAGGCAGCACGGTGACCACCCGGTCGACGAGCCGGAGCACCTCGGGAGCGACCTTGCCGGTGAGCAGGCCGTCGAGCACCGCACGGCGGGCAGCACGGGGCACGGCCGAGTCGTCGATCACCGAGGAGAGGGGGCCGCTGTCCTCGACCAGCTGGGCGACCTCGCCCAGCTGCGCGCCACAGGCGGAGAGCTCGCCACGGGCACGGAGCGTTTCGCCGATGGCCGCCAGGTAGCCCTGGAGGGCTGGGTTCACCGGTCTCCCCCGGCCGGAACGCCGGCTGCCGGTTCGGCGCGCACGGCGGCGATGGCTTCGTCAATCAGATCCTGGTGATCCGAGGCACGGATCTCCCGGCCCACGACCCGCTCTGCCGCGGCCATCACGATCACCCCGACCTTCGAGGTCACCTCGTCCACCGCGGCCTGGCGGGCCACGGCGACCTCCGCGTCGGCGGCGCGCACGATGCGCTCGTACTCGTCCTGGGCCCGCGCCTCCGCACCGGTGACGATCTGGTCGGCGGTGGTGGTTGCCTGGGAGATGATGTCCCGGGCCTGGCTCCGGGCTGCCTCGAGCGCCTGACGGCGCTCGACATCGGCCACCTCGGCGTCCTCCTTCGCCTTGTCCGCCGCCTCGAGCTCGCTGCGGATCAGGTTCTGGCGATCGGTCAGCATCGTGTTGAGCCTGGGCAGCACGAACATGCCGATCACCCCGAGCACGATCACAAAGGCGATCAGCTCGAAGACGATCGTGAAGTTCGGGACCAGGAAGTTGCTGGTTGCGATAGGCATAGCGGTCAACCTTGCTTCGTCGTGGGACGGGCCCCCGGTGTCGCCCGCCCCACGGCGCGGCGGGCGACGCAGCACGAGGATCCGGCTGCCGGGTGCATGGGGCTACTTCTTGTAGAGCGAGAAGACGAACAGCGCGGTGAACGCCAGGTTGATGAAGTACATGGCCTCCACCAGACCCACCGTCAAGAACATGATGGTGAACAGGCGGCTCTGTGCCTCGGGCTGGCGGGCAACGCCGGCGATGGTCTGGCTTCCGGCGAGGCCGTCACCGACGGCGGCGCCGATGGCGCCTCCACCCAGTGCGATCCCACCACCGACCATGGCGCCGGCCAGGCGTACTGCCTCCGCCATATTCGTTGACGACATCAGTGTTTCTCCTTTGGATTGTGATCCGGTCGCGCGGGCGACCGTTCGGTACGGTGGGACAACGTGTGCCGGCTCCGACCCGGGCTCAGTGACCGTCGCTCATCGCGGTGTCGAAGTACAAGATCGTGAGCAGGGCGAAGATGAAGGCCTGGATCACTCCGATCGCCAGGTCGAACAGTTTCCAGATCGGATCGAAGACGATGAACAGGATGCCACCGACCGGCACGATCCCGAGCCTCCAGTTGACCAGGTAGGCGAGGAGAGCGAGCATCAGCCCGCCGGAGAGCAGGTTGCCGAAGAGCCTGAGGGCCAGGGTGACCGGCTTGGCCAGCTCCTCGACCACGTTGATGAACAGGTTGAACGGGAACAAGAAGATCGGGAACGGCTGCGTCAGGTAGTGCTTGACGTACCCGACGATGCCGCGGCTGCGGATCGAGGCGACGTGGACCAGCACGATCACGAAGAGGGCCAGAGCCAGCGGGAGATTGATGTCGGCAGCCGGCGGAAGGAGCACGTCGTAGGTGGCCCCCAGACCGATGACGCCGAACAGGTTCCCCACCAGGATGAAGACGAACAGGGCCAGGGCCAGGGGAACGATCTTCGCTCCTCGCGGCCCGACGGACGACTCCACCTGCTTCTGGGTGGCGGTGACCGCGACCTCCCAGCACAGCTGGAACTTGCCGGGAACGCCGCTGGTCGCCTTGGCCCGCACATAGAGACCGAGCGCGATGGTCACCAATGCGGCGACACCGGTCGACCACAGAAGGTCCGCATCGACGTTGAACCCGAAGACGCGAACGAGGACGTGGTTGCCGACGGTGATGTTGGCCAGCAACGGCTGGGCAAACGCCGACACCGGGTCGTTCATCGGTGGCCTCCCTCACCACGGTCGCCGGGCACGACCACCTCGACCGCCGAAGTACCGATCGCCGGAGTCTCGCCGTCCGGCGGTCCGGCGCGGTGCTGACCGGTGTCATCGACCAGCGCCGCGTCGATCACGTCGCCGTCGACCCCCGACTGCGGGCCGAACTTCATCATCGAGCGCGCCACGTTGAAGAGGAGCACCAGTTGGAACACGGCCAGGCCGGCCAGCACCCCGAACCCCAGCTCGAATGAGAGGAACAGGAGGCCGAGGGTGACGACAGAGATGATGCCCAACCGCCCCAAGGTGTTGAGGGCCAGTGGGCGCCGCTTGTTCTCGTCCTCACGCTTGCCCACCTTCAGGACCGAAACGCCGACCAGCTGGAAGTTGAGCGTCCCGAGCGCCAGTCCGATGCTTGCGCCCACCCCGATCAGCGGCTTGCCGAACGAGATGCAGCCGACCAGAGCGGCCACACCGATCACCAGGGCGGCCGAGATGGTCCGTCGGGACACCGCCGGAATGTCGGGAAGGGAGAATCGTGCGAACACTCAGGCTCCCTCGACGTCGAGGCTGCAGGTCCCGTGCCGTGGCCCGGTCACGAGAGGTGACGCCGAACTTGTGACACCGTCACCAGCACCGCGGCGACCACACCGAAGCCGAGCCCTACCAGCGTCCACAGCGGGCTGGTGTGCGCGACGGCATCGATCGCCAGGCCGATCCCGCCGGCCAGCACCAGACAGAGAGCGCTCGCGATCCCCATGGTCAGGAAGTCGATGATCCCGGGCGCAGAACGCGGCTCTGAACCCGGGTCGGGCCCCGAGTGGGGAGCCTGGTCCGGGTGCGTGGGGTCGGGTGCCATCGCCGGGGCGTGCCGCGTCAGAGTCGGAGGAGTGCATCGAAGGGGCTTCCTGGGTTCACCGGAGATGTCGTTCGCCGTGACCGGATGGGACCCGGGGATTGGTTCGACCTCCACCGGAGGTACGGGTCCCACATTTCACGGGCGATATCCTCTCACCTGACGAAGCATTCCGGCAAAACGGACGAAACATGCTGTTCACAGAGCCGGTGTTCACGGAGCCGGTGGCGGGGTGCTGACCTGCTGGGGCACGGCCGGTTCCCCAGGCACGGGTTGCAGAACCGCCCGTTCCGCTTCGGTTTCGTCCCCCAGGGTGCTCCGGAGCCCAGGGTGGAAGAGCGTGAACAGCACCACACCGAGCGCCAGGACCCCGAAGGGGATGAAGGCGTTGACGCTCGAAACGTAGAGGGGGAAGAGGACGAACCCCGACAGCAGGGCCGTCCACGCCCACAGGATCAGGACGCTCCGCCGGTGCCCGTGACCCAGCCGCAGCAGGCGGTGGTGGAGGTGGTTCTTGTCCGGCGTCGAGAACCCGGTGCGGTTGGCAGTCCGACGCACGAAGGCGAACGCCATGTCGAAGATCGGGACGCCCAGGATGAAGAACGGGATGAACAGCGGGGCGAAGAAGAAGTAGGTCTCCCCGCTCCTGGCCGCGACCCCGGGCGCCCCCGCCCCCACCGAGCCGGCGGCCCGCCCTCCGATCAACATCGTCGAGGCCGCCATCAACAGGCCGAGCAGCAGGGATCCGGCGTCACCCATGAAGATGCGGGCCGGATGGAAGTTGTGGGGGAGGAACCCGAGGCAGACGCCGCAGGTGATCACCGCGATCAGTGGTCCCATGTTGTCCGAGGTGAGATTTCCCAGCCCCTGGAGGTGGAGCCCGTAGACGGCCAGCGCCCCCGATGCGATGGCCACCACCCCGGCCGCCAGCCCGTCGAGCCCGTCGATCAGGTTCACTGCGTTGGTGATGGCGATCACCCACAGGGCGGTGAGCAACGGGGTGTAGTCGGGCGACAGCACCACGAACCCGGCCAGCGGCACTTTGAACTGGAACCAGGTCACGCCGAGGAAGTAGAGGATCATGGCGGCCAGCACCTGACCGGCCATCTTGGCGGGGGCGGACATGTCCCTCACGTCATCGATCACCCCGACCACGAAGATGGCGGCTGCGCCGAGCACCAGGCCCAGGGGCTCGGACGAGCCCTGGAACAGGGACCCGAGAGCCGGCACCGAGGCTGCCACGGCCATTGCCACCAGGAACGCGACGAACATGGCCGCCCCACCGGCCTGAGGCGTGACCCGCTGGTGCACCTTGCGCTCGTCGGGCTGGGCCACGTAGCCGAGCAGGTTGGCGATCCGCCGGGTGGGGAAGGTGAGCACCCACGAGGTCACGGCCGATACAACCAGTATCACCGCGTACCAGTTGAGGGGTTCGACCGGGTTCATCCCGTCAAGCGCCGTTCCCCGTTCGGCCCGGTCACGTCCCGGCCAGCGAGGGATAGGGCGGGAACCCGGCACACAGCTCGCGGACCTGCTCCCGCACGTCCGTTTGGACCCGCTCGTCGTCGCGATGGCGGAGAGTGGTGCCGATCAGCTCGCCGATCAACCGCATCTCGGACTGGCCCATGCCGGCCGTGGTCTGGGCGGCGGAGCCGAGGCGCAGCCCGGAGGTGACGAACGGGGACCGCGGATCATCGGGAATGGTGTTGCGGTTGCAGGTGATCCCGGCCCGGTCCAGCGTTTCCTGGGCGACCTTGCCCGTCAGCTCCTCGTCGAAGCTGCGCAGGTCCACCAGCACCTGGTGGTTCTCGGTCCCCCCGGACACGAGGCGGAACCCGGCACCGGCCAGCGCGCCGGCCAGCGCGCCGGCGTTGGCCACCACGTCGGCCGCGTACTGTCGGAACTCGGGCCGGGCCGCCTCTGCGAACGCCACGGCCTTGGCTGCCACCACGTGCTCGAGCGGTCCCCCCTGCAGGCCGGGGAACACCGCGCTGTCCACCGCCTTCGCCATGTCGGCATTGCAGACGATGGCCCCGCCCCGAGGTCCGCGCAAGGTCTTGTGGGTCGTGAACGTCACCACGTCGGCCACCCCCACCGGCGACGGGTGGGCACCACCGGCGATCAACCCCGCGGGATGGGCAGCGTCGAAGAGGAACCGCGCGCCCACCGAATCGGCGATCTCCCGGAAGGGAAGCGGGTCGATGATCCGTGCGTACGCGGTGGATCCGGCCACGATGAGCTTCGGGCGCTCCCGCCGGGCGATGTCCGCGACCTGGTCGAAGTCGATGATCTCCCCCGGCTTGTCCGGATCGTCGGTGGCCGGGGACACGCCATAGGAGACGAACCGCCAGACCTTGGAGGTGATGGAGGCCGGTGAGCCATGGGTCAGGTGACCTCCGTGGTCGAGCCGCATGGCCAGGATGGTGTCACCGGGCTCGAGCAGGGCCTGATAGACGGCGAGGTTGGCATTGGCACCGGCATGAGGCTGCACGTTGGCATGGTCGGCCCCGAACAGGTCGGTCGCTCTGGTCCGGGCCAGGTCCTCCACCTCGTCGATCACCGAGTTGCCTCCGTAGTAGCGGCGACCCGGGTAGCCCTCCGCATACTTGTTGGTCAGGACCGATCCCGACGCGGCCAGGACCGCGGGGGACGTGAAATTCTCCGACGCGATGAGCTGGAGCGTGGTCGACTGGCGATCGGCCTCCTCACCGAGCAGGCGCGCCACCTCCGGGTCGTCGGCCAGCCAGGCGTCGAAGGGGGATGCGGCGAAGGAGGGGCTCATCGGGTCAGTCGCTGCCTTTCGTCGTCTCCCGCTACCGGGAGCATGGAGTCGGGCGCACGGTCCCGATCGGATTCGTACCGGGCGATCTCGTCGATGCGCCGCCGGTGCCGGCCGCCGTCGAACTCGGCGGCGAAGAACGTGTCCGCCGCGTCGGTAGCCTCGGCCAAGCCGACGGTCCGCCCTCCCAGGCACATCACGTTGGCATCGTTGTGATGGCGGGCGAGTCCGGCGGTGGTGCCGTCGTGGACCAGGGCCGCCCGGATCCCGGGCACCTTGTTGGCCGCGATGCTGATACCGATGCCGGTGCCGCAGACGCAGAGCCCGCGCTCCGCCTCCCCCGAGGCGACCGCCTTGGCCACCGCCAGTCCGTACACCGGATAGTCGACCGAGACGGAGGACGAGTCGGTGCCGAGGTCGACGATGTGGTGCCCGGCCTCGGTGAGATGGTCGGCCATCGCCCGTTTGAGGTCGAAGCCGGCATGGTCCGATCCGACCGCGATGCGCATAGGTCACGAGTGTACCGACCCCGGAAGGGTGGACGAGGCGGTGCCGGTACGCTGAAACCCAGATGACGATCGACCCCCGTACCCCGGTGATCGTCGGGGTCGGTCGCTCCACGTGCCACCCCGCTGGCGACCCGACCATGCGACCGGAACCGGTCGACGTGATGGTGCGAGCGCTGGTGGCCGCGGGGGACGACTGCAGTGGGGGCCGTCCCGGTGGCGGGACGGCTGGTGGCGCCCCGGTCGGGCGTCGCCTGCTCGACCGCTTGGACTCCCTCCGGATTCTGAAGCCGCTGAGCTGGGACTACAGCAACCCTGGCCTGTTGGTCGCCGACCAGCTCCACCTCGATCCCCGCGAGCTGGGACTGTCGGCGAGCGGGGGCAACGGCGCGCAGCGGCTGGTGCACCGGACCGCACTCGCCATCGGTGCGGGCGAGCTCGACGTCGCCGTGATCGCAGGCGCCGACTGCGGACACTCGCTGGCTTCGGCCAAGCGCCATCCCGACCGTCCGGTGCTGCCGTGGACGGTCCAGCCGGTGGACACACCCCGCCCCGTGGTGTTCGGCGACGACCAGCGGCCCACCACCGACGCGGAGGTGGCGACCGGCCTCGCGCTGGCCATCCACGTCTACCCACTGTTCGAGAACGCGCTCCGGTCGGCGGCTGGACGGGGGGTCGCCGAGCACCGCGCCGACCTCGGTGCCCTGTGGGCCCGGTTCTCCCAGGTGGGGGCGTCCAATCCCTTTGCGTGGCTGCCCGACCCGCTCGATGCCGAGGACATCATGACCGTGTCACCGTCGAACCCGATGGTCGCCGAGCCCTACACCGCCTTGATGGTGGAGAACGACCAGGTGGACCAAGGCGCCGCGCTGATCGTGTGCTCGGCCGACGCTGCCCGGGAGGCGGGCGTCCCCCTCGACCGGTGGGTGTTCCCCCTGGCCGGCTCGGACGCCGACGACCACTGGTACCTCTCCCACCGGGCAGACTTCGCCTCGTCACCGGCACTCGGCGCCGCCGGTCGCTCGGTCCTGGGGCATTGCGGTGCGACCATCGACCACGTCGCGCACCTCGATCTCTACTCGAACTTCCCCGCCTCGGTCGAGATCGCCGCCGACGAGCTCGGTCTCGACTGCAACGACCCGAACCGGCCGCTGACCGTGACCGGCGGGCTCACGTTCAGCGGCGCTCCCGGCAACGCCTACGGTGCCGGCGCGATCGCCGCCATGGTCGGCGCCCTACGCGAGGACCCTGGTTCCCTGGGGCTGGTCACCGGTGTCGGTGGGTATCTGACCGCCCACTCCGTCGGTCTGTACGGGACGGCTCCCAGCCAACAGGCGCGCCCGGCGGAGGGTCGCCGAGAGCCCGAGCCCGGCGTGCACGTCGAGACGGCCGGCGGATTCTGGTGGGCCGATCCCAGCGCGGCGGTCGCCGCGCTCCCGCAGTGCTCGCCGGATGCCGATGCCCGGGGCGAGATCACCGTGGAGACCTACTCGGTGTCGTGCAATCCGGACGGGAGCCCGACCCGAGCCGTGGTCGCCTGCCACACCATCGAGGGACGCCGGACCTGGGCCACGGTGACCGACCAGGACCAGCTCGCCATCCTGGTGGCGGAGGAAGGGTGCGGCCGCCTGGGCGTGATCCGTGACGGAGGTTCGGTCGACCTGAGCTGAGCGGCAGAAGGGTGGCCGAACTCACGCCGTTGCCCCGCCCAGCGTCGCGGTGGCCGGGGGACGAGGGTCCCGGTAGCGCCGTTTGAAGGCGGCATAGGCGAACGGGCCGACCATCAGCGGGATCCAGTAGGACGCCAGGCGGTAGGCGAGCGTCGCCAGCACCGCGTCGCCGGCGCTCAACCCGGCCAGGACGAGGAAACCGCTCAAGCTCGCCTCGACCACCCCGAGCCCCCCGGGGGTGATGGGGACCAGGCCGATCACCCCGGCCACTGCGTAGGCGAGCAGCACCAACGGGAGCTGCGGGTGGCTCCCCACGGCCCGCACCGCTCCGACCAGGCAGAGGAAGTCGAGCCCGAGGCGGCCAGCAGAAAGCAGAGTCGCCTGCCACCACTGCTTCCCCAGCACGTGCCGGATGAGGTCGCGCTGGCTCACCAACCGGTCGGGCAGACCCGACATCGGGACCCGCCTGCGCAGCAGACGGTTCCGCACCCGCTCGACGACACGGCCGACGAACTTGAGCGGAGCGCTGGTGACGGCGACCACCGCGCTGAAGCCGGCAAACGCGATGAAAGCGAGGGCTCCCACGACCGCCGCGGTGTAGAGCACTGAACTGACCGGGGAGCCGAAGAGGAACAACGGCAGGACGAGCACCGGGAGGGCGAGCAGCCCACCGATGCCGAGGAGCGAGAACGCGGTGAGCCCGCCCACCGCGTCGCCGGCGTCCATGCCGCTCACCGCCAACATCCGGAACTGGACCGCCGCGCCGGCCGCCGCGCCCCCGGGGACGATCAGGCTGATGGCGTTCCCGGCCAGCTGGGCGGTGACCACCGGGAACCACTTCTTCGTCCGCAGGGCGATCCGCTGGAGGGCGAAGGTGCAGACGAAGTGCCCGGCCTCGGCGATGAAGGCCACCAGCAGCCATACCACGTTCACATGTGCCAGCTGGGGCCAGGCGTGGAACTCGGCGATCAGGGTGGGGGCAACGAGATAGAGAGCCACCCCGGCAATCGTCACCACGATCGCCCGCTTGACCACGGACTTCCAGGGGAAGGGCGTCCCCTGCTGGGCCTCGAACTGCTCTTCGAAGGTCTGCGACCGCTTGCCCTCGGGTGCCGGCGCCGGCGGCGTGGGCGGTGGCGGGGCGGTGCTCACGGGACCTGCGCCGCGACGGCCCGACACGTACAAGGCCCCCGCACCGGATCAACCGGGTGGGGGCCCTGTACGTGCTGCCGGTACGCGGCCATGTGGTTGTCGGCGTGTCCGGTCGTGGGCGTCGATCAGCTCAGGATCTTGGCCTTCTGGGCCTCGAACTCTGCGTCGCTGAGCACGCCCTTGTCCTTCAGGTCTGCCAGCTTGACCAACTGGTCGGCCGTGCTCGTACCACCGCCGGAGGTTCCCGCCGTCTGGCGCACATAGTCGTCGAAGGCCTGCTGCTGGCGTTGCGCCGCCTGGGCCGCCCGTTCGTGCATGCTCGAACCCCGGGCGATCAGGTAGATGAAGATCCCCAGGTAGGGCACGATGATGATGAAGATCACCCAGAGGGCCTTGGCGAAGCCGCCCATGTCGTGGCTCCGGAAGATATCCCCGAACACCATGATCATCAGCCAGATCCAGATGAAGAACAGAAAGAACCACAGCATCGTCCAGAACAGG
>DAHXOD010000005.1 GCA_027365055.1 bacterium | reverse complement strand
GGTGGCGACCTGACTGCGGGGACCGGGTCCTGAACCGGTCGATCGAGATGTGGGCTGGCTCTACAGCGAGCTGGACTGTTCGTAGAGGACCAAGGTGAACGAGGTGGCACCGCTGCCCGACGTGGGTGCCACCACGGCGCCGAGCTGCCAGTAGTACCCGTCCGAGCTGGCTCGCGTGGCCAGTACCTCGGTGGCGCCCGCCGTGTTCCCGGGCACCCCATTTGAGCTCGGTCCGTCATAGGTGAGCTTCCAACCCAGCCGTGGGAGGAGGACCCGGTAGAAGCTGACCAGCTGGTCGCTGGCGAGACCGCTGGAGAACGAGGCCCACCGGTCGTAGCGCGTGGCGCCCTGGTCGGAGTTGACCCAACCGGTTCGGTGACTCCCAGCGGGGACCGCCAGGTTGGCGAGGATATCGGGTGGGGGCTGGCTGTCGACGATCGGAGCCAGGGCGGTCCGGCCTGGCGTGAGATGCACCACGGTGCCATCGGCAATGGTGATTGACGTCAGGTGCAACGTGGGGTGGCCGGAACTAACCAGTACCGAGGCCACGGCACCGGCAATGAGGATGAAGACGGCGATGCCGAGGACGATCAGTGCGGGACCGCGAGTCGCCGGCGTGAAGGTCGGACGGTCCTCGGTCGCTGAGCCGTCCCCAGGCGACGGAATCGACGACGACGGGGTCGGGGAGTCGCTGATTGCCGCGTCACCGGGGGTGGTGGGCATCACCCGAGCAGCCTATCGGTGCCGGGGTTCAAGTCGACGGCGTGTCGAGAGCGATGGCGGCGCGCACGGAGACAGCCGCCGCTCCAGCGGTGATGGCGACGATCCCCCAACGAGACCGGCGGGGGAGCTGGCCGAACGCGGCAAGGGTGGCGAGGAGGTCGACTGCGTCGGCGACGCCGCCGAGCGCTACCCAGGGCCGGGCTTCGCTGTCGGACACCGACAGCGCACGGAGCGCTCCGATTCCGAGTGCCAGGTCGCGCCCACCCATGGCGCGGGCCAGCAGGCGAGCCGAGTTGATGTCGGCCCCGTCACCGATCCACGGACGGGCGACCACGACGGGAGCGGCCAATGCCGTGCAACCGATGGCGATACGGCCCCAGGCAATCAGGCGGGCGAGGTTCCGGGTGAGGCGGAGGTTCATGGCCGGAGGCTAGGTGGCGCGGCTCGCCGGCCACAACCCGGAGTGGGTCCCGCGGGCGTTCCGTTGGGGCAAAATGACCACTGAGCGTGTGAATCTGGCGTCCGTCCCGCGAGAAGTCCAGCTCAAGTGGCGTTTACATTTCGTTTACTTTCGTTCAGAATGGCAGATGCGAAGGCGCCGTTTGGTAGGCGTCGGCAGGAGGGGGCGCCGGGCGGTCGAGGCGCAGGTTCCTGTGACGAGGTGGGGGAGCGACCGGGTCTTCGGACCCGGTCGCTGTCGTTCCCGGCCGGCTGTCGTTCCCGGCCGGCTGTCGTTCCCGGCCGGCTGTCGTTCCCGGCCGGCTGTCGTTCCCGGCCGGCTGTCGTTCCCGGCCGGCTGTCGCGGAGCGCCCCTCACGACCAACCGAGCTGGTCGAGCGGTCCATGTCCCCTTCCGATGCGCCAGGCGGCAGATCCGGTGAGGGCGCGGTGGACGAACTGGCGTGCCGCATCGACGGCCTGGCGCATGCCGGCCCCTGTCGCCAGGTGGGCGGTCACCGCAGCTGAAAGGGTGCAACCGGTCCCATGCGTGTTGGGCGTGGCGACCCAGGAGTGCTCCATCACGGTCACGGTTCCGTTGCCGTAGAGCACGTCGGGGACCATGGTGCTCGGGGGTCCCTCGGACTCCACCCCTGGAAGGTGTCCGCCTTTGACCAGCACCCAGGCTGGACCACCGGCAGCGATGGCGCGCGCTGCCTCGGACATCGACGGTACGTCGGTCAGGTCGGAGCGAGCGATCCCGCACAGCAACGCGGTCTCACCCAGGTTTGGTGTGACCAGTTGCGCGTGAGGAAGGAGCACCTCGCGATAGGCCTGGACCCCACCAGGGTCGAGGAGGGGCTGACCCGACGACGAGACCATGACCGGGTCCACCACCAGGTTCGGGAGCAGTCCCTGGGCGGCAAGGTCTCCGATCGTACGGACAACGTCAGCGGTCCCGAGAAGCCCGGTCTTGACTGCCGCGACCGGGAGGTCGGCGAGCACCGTTTCGATCTGTAAGCGTACGAAGTCGGCCGGCACCCGGTGGACGGCTGCCACCCGGGCGGTGTTCTGCGCGGTGACCGAGGTCACCACGGTGGTGGCGAACACGCCCAGCGCACCCATCGTCTTGAGGTCGGCCTGTAGGCCGGCCCCCGCCCCGGAGTCCGATCCGGCGATGGTCATGGCAACGAGCGGCGTCACCCCTCGGCTGCCCTCCGCGAGCGGCGTCACCGCTCGGCTGCCCTCCGCGAGCGGCGTCACCGCTCGACTGCCCTCCGCGAGCGGCGTCACCGCTCGACCATCCCCCGGAACGAGGAAGACGCCTCCGCCACGAACCGCCGTGGAATCCGGCCTGCCCGGCGAGCGGAACGGCCCGCCTCCACCGCGTCGCGCATGGCGTGGGCCATCAGGGCGGGTTCGGCCGCCCGGGTGATCGCCGAGGCCACCAACACGGCGTCACAGCCCAGCTCCATGGCCAGGCACGCGTCGGAGGCGGTGCCGATGCCGGCATCGAGGACGACCGGGATCGTCGCCTGTTCGACGATGAGCCCGATGTTGTGCGGGTTGCGGATGCCGAGCCCGCTCCCGATCGGGGCACCGAGGGGCATCACGGCAGCGCAACCGACCACCTCGAGGCGACGGGCGATCACCGGATCGTCGTTGGTGTAGGCCAGCACGACGAACCCCTGGTCCACCAGCGACTCGGCCGCGTCGAGCAGCTCGATCGGGTCGGGAAGCAGCGTCCGGTCGTCGGCGATCACCTCGAGTTTCACCCAGTCGGTCCCGAACGCCTCGCGTGCCAACTGGGCGGTCAGCACGGCATCGGCGGCTGTAAAGCAGCCGGCCGTGTTGGGGAGGATCCTGATGGCGCAGCTGTCGAGCAGGTCCACGAGCGAGTGCCGGGTGCCGGGCTCGACCCTCCGCACGGCGACGGTGGCAAGCGAGGTCCCCGAAGCCAGAAGAGCCCCGCGCAGCGACTCGGGGCTGGCCATGCCCCCGGTACCGAGGATGAGCCGTGACTCGAGTTGATCCCCGGCGATCACCAGTGGATCGCCGGACGCTGCCGAGGGTGATCCGTCGGTCGGGGATTGGCCGGCCAGCGGGCCGGAAGAGCGGGGTGCAGGTGACGCCACGGGCTCAACGGTACCGGCGCCGGTCAACCTCCGGCCGCGGCGGTCACGATCTCCACTCGGTCACCGCCATCAAGAGCGGTCTCCGACCACCGGCTCCGGGGCACGACCACGCCGTCCCGGGCCACGGCCACACCCTTCGGCGACGTACACCAGCGTGCCACCAGGTCGGCAACCGTGCTCCCCGGCTCGGCTTCCCAGGTCACGCCGTTGACCGTCAGGGCGATCACCCCGATCGACCCCCGAGCGGCTCGACCCCCGTCCCGGCGGTGTCGAACCGCTCGGGGGTGAACGCTCGTACTGTCTCGTCGTCCCCGTTCCCCTCCAAGATGGCGACCACCGCGTCGGCAGTGATCGGCGCCAGCAGAAACCCGTTCCGGTAGTGGCCGGTGGCGATGATCAGCCCTTCCAGCGCGGTCCGACCGATGATCGGTGCGTTGTCCGGTGAACCCGGACGCAGGCCGGTGGAGGTTTCCACCAGGGTGTACTCGTCGAGAGCCGGGACCAGCTCGCGGGCGTCGGTGACCAGGTCGGCCACGGTGCCGAGCCGCACCGAGAGGTCGAAACCCTGCTCCTCGGAAGTCGCCCCCACCACCAGCGAGCCGTCGTGGCGGGGGACCAGATAGCAGTTCCGACCGTGGACCACGCCCCGTACCGTCCGCGTTAGGGGCCCGGCAGTTCCCGCCGCGTGTAGCCGGAGCGTGACCCCGCGCACCGGGCGCACCGGAGGGAGGGGTTCGGGGACCCCGCGGATGCCACCCGACCACGCGCCTGCGGCCACGACCACGCTGCTCACCGGCTGTTCGCTGCCCGATTCGAGCGTGACCCGGGCGACCCGGCGCCCGACGGCGGCGATGGCACGCACCCGGTCGGCGACGAACGTCACACCGGATCGTCGGCAGGCGGTGACCAGTGCACCGACCACGGCGCGGTTGTCGACCTGGTGATCGTTCGGGAACTCGGCGCCGCCACTGAGCGTGGGTGTGAGCAGCGGCTCGCTGCGCCGGCACGCGCTGGCAGGCAGGCGCACCGCATCGAGGCCCAACGATCGCTGGTAGGCCAACAGGTCGTCGACGATCTGGCGGTCGGCGTGGTCCACCGCGACCAAGAGCGTGCCGTCGACCCGGTACCCGACGGACTGCTCGGCCGACGCTTCGAGATCGCGGGCGAATGCCGGCCATCGCCGGGCAGCGGCCACGTTGAGGCGGGCCAGCGCGTCTTCGCCGAAGTGGGCCTCGCCGGCCGGTGCGAGCATCCCGGCGGCTGCCCACGACGAACCGTGCCCGGGATCGGGGTCGACGACCGTGACGCGTTGGCCGCGCGCCGCGGCGCACCAGGCGATCGACAGCCCGACGACGCCGCCTCCGATCACCACCACGTCTGCGTGTCCGCTCGGTAGCACGCGCTCATCGTAGGACGAAGTGCGGACTCGCCTCCCCGAGGGATGTCTCGTAGCGACGCGCTCGCCAGCGTGTAGCATCGGTGGACCGCATTTGGGCCAACGTCGTCCCGAGCGTCCTGATCCACCGTCCCCGATGGAGCACCTATGACGACCGTCCCTGGCGATCCCGCCCCCAGTGCCGTCCCTGCCCACGACCGAGTGGGTCGCGCCTCCCGGACTCTGAACCGTCCGCCGGTGAGCGGTCTTTACGACCCCCGGTTCGAGCACGATGCGTGTGGGATCGCCTTCGTCGCCGACCTGCACGGCCGTCGGAGCCACCAGTTGGTGCTTCAGGCATTGACCGCGCTCGAGCATCTGGCGCATCGTGGCGCGACCGGCAGTGAGGAGGACAGCGGAGACGGCGCTGGCATCCTGGTCCAGGTTCCCGACCGCTTCTACCGCGAGTCGGTCGATTTCGAGCTTCCCGGACCCGGGCGCTACGCCACCGGTGTGGCGTTTCTGCCTTCGGATTCGGCCGAGGCCGCCAAGGCTCGAGTGTCCTTCGAGGCCATCGCCGATGAGGAGGGCCTCACCGTCCTCGGGTGGCGCACCGTCCCCGTCGACGACGCTGAGCTGGGCTCCGTGGCCCGGGGGGACATGCCGTCGTTCCACCAGTGCTTCGTCTCCGTTGCTTCGCCCGGCGAGCTCCCCGCCGACGATGGCGACGCCGCGCTCACCGTGGACCGCTCGGTGTTCGTGCTCCGCAAGCGGGCGGAACACGAGATCGCCGGCTGCTACTTGGCGTCGCTGTCGGCTCGCACCGTGGTCTACAAGGGAATGCTCACCTCCCACCAGCTCGCCCGGTTCTACCCGGACCTGGCCGACGAGCGCATGGTGAGCGGGTTGGCGTTGGTGCACTCCCGGTTCTCGACCAACACGTTCCCCTCGTGGCCGCTTGCCCATCCGTATCGCTACCTGGCCCACAACGGCGAGATCAACACCCTGGCCGGCAACCGGAATTGGATGCGCGCCCGCGAAGCGCTGTGTGCCAGCGAGCTGGTCCCCGGCCTGGAGCGGGCTTACCCGATCGTGACCCCTGGCGCCAGCGACTCTGCGTCGTTCGACGAGGTGCTCGAGCTGCTGCACCTGGCCGGGCGACCGCTGCACCACGCAGTGCTGATGATGATCCCCGAAGCGTGGGAGAACCACCGGAGCATGGATCCGGCCCGTCGTGCTTTCTATCGCTACCACGCGTCGCTGATGGAGCCATGGGACGGGCCGGCGGCGGTGGCCTTCACCGACGGCACCACCATCGGCGCCGTGCTTGATCGGAACGGTCTCCGCCCGGCTCGCTACTGGGTCACGGACGACGGGCTGGTGGTACTGGCCAGCGAGGTCGGCGTCCTCGACATCTCGCCGGACAAGGTCGTTCGCAAGGGGCGGTTGCAACCCGGACGCATGTTCCTGGTGGACACCGAGGCGGGTCGGATCGTCGACGATGATGAGATCAAGGCGGCGCTGTCCGAGGAGCAGCCCTACGCTCACTGGCTCGAGGCGGGCCAGATCGAGCTCGACGACCTTCCCCCCAAGTCCATGCTGGTACCCCAGCACGCATCGGTGGTCGGACGTCAACGCCAGTTCGGCTACACCGACGAGGAACTCCGCCTGATCGTGGGGCCGATGGCGCGGACCGGGGCCGAGCCGATCGGGTCGATGGGATCGGATACGGCGATCGCGGTGCTGTCCGAACGTCCCCGCTTGCTCTACGACTACTTCACCCAGCTGTTCGCCCAGGTCACCAACCCACCGTTGGATGCGATCCGCGAGGAGCTGGTGACGTCTCTGGCCTCGACCCTCGGACCCGAATCGAACCTGTTGCAACCGGTCGCGGAGTCGTGTCACCAGATCGTGCTGCCGATGCCGGTGATCGACAACGACGACCTGGCCAAGCTGCTCTACGTCAACGAAGACGGTCAGACCCCCGGGTTCCGGGCGTTTGCGGTCGACGGCCTGTTCGACGTGCATCGCGGAGGCGAAGGCCTGCGCGATGCCATCGAAGAGGTGCGGTCCCAGGTCAGCACGGCGATCGCCGGCGGCGCCAACATCATCGTCCTTTCGAGCCGGAACTCGAACGCCGAGCGGGCTCCCATCCCTTCGCTCCTGTTGGTCTCCGCCGTCCATCATCACCTGGTGCGCGAGCGGACCCGGACCCAGGTCGGGTTGGTGGTGGAGTCGGGCGACGCCCGCGAGGTCCATCACATGGCGTTGCTCAAGGGGTTCGGCGCGGCCGCGATCAACCCCTACCTGGTGTTCGAGACGATCGACGACATGATCGCCAGCGGGCTGCTGGTGGGGGTCACGCCCCGCCAGGCCCAACGGAACTACATCAAGGCCGCCTCCAAGGGCATCGTGAAGGTGATGTCGAAGATGGGTATCTCGACCGTGGCCTCCTATACGGGCGCCCAGGTCTTCGAGGCGGTCGGCCTCGAACGCGGTCTGGTCGACGAGTACTTCACCGGCACGGTGTCGCGGATCGGCGGGGTGGGCCTCGACCAGCTGGCGGAGGAGGTCGTGGCCCGTCACCGGCTCTGTCATCTCGACCAGCCGACCGAGATGGCCCACCGCGATCGCGAAGTGGGTGGGGAGTACCAGTGGCGTCGAGAGGGGGAGATCCATCTCTTCAACCCGCGGACGGTCTTCAAGCTCCAGCACGCCACCCGATCCCGACGGTACGACATCTTCAAGGAGTACAGCCGCGCCGTCGACGATCAGGCCAGCGGCTTGGCCACGCTCCGGGGTCTGTTCCGACTGAAGACGGCGGAACGCTCGGCCGTCCCCTTGGACGAGGTGGAGCCCTCGTCGTCGATCATCGCCCGGTTCTCGACCGGGGCGATGTCCTACGGCTCGATCTCGGCCGAGGCGCACGAGACCCTGGCGGTGGCGATGAACCGGCTCGGTGGGCGGTCCAACACCGGGGAGGGGGGCGAGGATCCGGAGCGCTTCACGCCCGACCCGAACGGGGATCTCCGGCGGAGCGCGATCAAGCAGGTCGCATCGGGGCGGTTCGGGGTCACCTCCGAGTACCTGGTGAACTCCGACGACATTCAGATCAAGATCGCCCAGGGGGCCAAGCCGGGGGAAGGGGGCCAGCTGCCTGGCCACAAGGTCTCCCCCTGGATCGCCAAGACCCGCTATTCGACGCCGGGGGTGGGGTTGATCTCTCCTCCCCCGCACCACGACATTTATTCCATCGAGGATCTGGCGCAACTTATCTATGATCTGAAGAACGTCAACCCCCAGGCCCGCATTTCCGTCAAGCTGGTCGCCGAGGTCGGGGTGGGAACGGTGGCGGCCGGTGTGGCCAAGGCGCACGCCGACGTGGTCCTCATCTCGGGACACGACGGTGGCACCGGTGCGACACCGCTCACCTCGCAGAAGCACGCGGGGATCCCCTGGGAGCTGGGTCTGGCCGAGACACAGCAGACGTTGATGGCCAACGGGCTACGCGACCGCATCGTCGTTCAGGTCGACGGTCAGATGAAGACCGGACGGGACGTGGTGATCGCCGCGTTGCTCGGTGCCGAGGAGTACGGGTTCGCCACCGCACCGCTGGTCGTCTCGGGGTGCGTGATGATGCGCGTGTGCCACCTCGACACCTGCCCGGTGGGCATCGCCACCCAGAACCCGGTTCTCCGTGAGCGGTTCTCGGGGACCCCGGAGTTCGTCGAGACCTTCTTCGAGTACCTGGCCGAAGAGGTCCGGGAGTACCTGGCCGCGCTGGGGCTGCGCTCCCTGGAGGAGGCGGTGGGTCGGGTGGACCTGCTCGACACGGTCGACGCGGTCGACCATTGGAAGGCGTCGGGGCTCGACCTGGCTCCCATCCTGGTCGAGAGCGAAGTGGGCGAGGGGCAGGCGAGGCACTGCATCACCGAGCAGGACCACGGCCTGGACCGTGCGCTCGACCACGCTTTCCTCGAAGCCTGCCGCCCGGCCATCGAGGACGGCACGCGGGTCGCCGCCGAGGTGCTGGTGACCAACGTCAACCGGACGGTGGGAACGCTGCTGGGCTACGAGATCACCCGGCGGCACGGTGGCAAGGGATTGCCGGACGGCACGATCGACCTGACGTTCCGGGGCTCGGCCGGCCAGAGCTTCGGAGCGTTCGTCCCCCGTGGCGTGACGATGCGGCTCTTGGGTGATGCCAACGACTATCTGGGCAAGGGGCTGTCCGGCGGCCGGATCGTGGTGCGGCCGCCGGAGGAGTCGCCGTTCGCGGCCGAGGAGAACATCGTCGCCGGAAACGTGATCCTCTACGGTGCCACCTCGGGCGACGTGTTTCTCCGAGGCCAGGTGGGCGAGCGGTTCTGCGTGCGCAATTCCGGAGCGATCGCGGTGGTCGAGGGGGTGGGCGACCACGGGTGCGAGTACATGACCGGCGGCCGGGTGGTGGTGCTCGGTCCGACCGGCCGCAACTTCGGTGCCGGCATGTCGGGTGGCATCGCATTCGTCTACGACCTCTCGGACGAGTTGAGACGCCAGGTGAACCCGGAGATGGTCGACCTGGAGACCCTGACCGTCGACGACCGGACCTGGCTGAAGGACCGGATCCTGATGCATCACGACGAGACCGGCTCGGCGGTGGCCGGAGCCATCCTGGCCGACTGGATCGCCAGCGCCGACCGTTTCGTCAAGGTGATGCCGCGGGACTACCGGCGGGTGCTCGAAGCGACCGAGCGCGCCGCGGCGGAAGGGCGGTCGGTCGAGGAGGCCGTGATGGAGGTGTCCCATGGGTGAGGTCACCGGATTCCTCAACTACCAGCGCGAGCTTCCCCCTCGCCGGCCGGTGGCGGTGCGGCTGCGCGACTGGAAGGAGGTCTACGAGCCGTTTCCAGTCGAGGCGGCGTCGGTCCAGGGGGCCCGGTGCATGGACTGCGGGATTCCGTTCTGCCACGAGGGCTGCCCGCTCGGCAACCTCATACCCGAGTGGAACGATCTGGTCTACCGGGACAACTGGTCCGAGGCCATCGAGCGGCTCGAAGCCACCAACAACTTCCCCGAGTTCACCGGCCGGTTGTGCCCAGCCCCCTGCGAGGGATCGTGTGTGCTGGGGATCAACGCGGACCCGGTGGCCATCGAGCGCATCGAGTTCGAGATCGCGGAGCGCGCCTGGTCGGAGGGCTGGGTCCGTCCGGTGGTCGCCGTGGCCCCGACCGGCAAGCGGGTGGCCATCGTGGGGTCCGGTCCGTCCGGTCTGGCCGCCGCCCAGCAGCTGGTGCGCGCCGGGCACGCGGTGGTCGTGTTCGAACGGGCCGAGCGACCGGGTGGGCTGCTGCGCTACGGCATCCCCGAGTTCAAGATGGAAAAGGCGGTCCTCGATCGGCGCCTCGAGCAACTGGTGGCCGAAGGGGTCGAGTTCCGTTGTGGGGTCTCGGTCGGGGTGTCGGATCCCGAGGTTCCCGGCGCCGCGGCCGCTGGTGCCCGATCGATCAGCGCCACCGAGCTGGTGGACGAGTTCGACGCGGTGGTGCTGGCCGGAGGAGCGACCCTCCCGCGGGATCTGCGTGTGCCAGGCCGGGAGCTCGACGGCATCCACCGGGCCATGGACTATCTCAAGCCCTCCAACCAGGTCCAGGAAGGCTCGCTGGCGTCCAGTCCGATCACCGCTCACGGGAAGCACGTGGTGATCATCGGCGGTGGGGGTACCGGGGCCGACTGCCTGGGGACCGCACACCGCCAGGGTGCGCTGGTTGTCCACCAGCTCGAGATCATGCCCCAACCTCCCGGCGAGCGTGGCGAGGACAATCCGTGGCCGACGTGGCCGTTGATCCTGCGCACGTCAGCGGCCCACGAAGAAGGGGGCGACCGGATCTACGCGGTGACCACCAAGGAGTTCGTGGGAGACGCCGACGGACGGGTCCGGGCCCTGCGGGGCGAGGAGGTGGAGCCGGCCGAGGGTGAGGACGGCAGGCCGGTGTTCCGCGCCGTTCCCGGCACCGAATTCGAGCTCCCGTGCGAGCTGGTGCTCCTCGCGATGGGGTTCCTCGGTGCCGAGCGGTCCGGGGTGGTCGCCGACCTCGGCCTCGAGCTCGACGCACGGGGCAGCGTGGTCGCGGACCGGTCGTGGTCCACCAACGTGGATGGTGTGTTCGTCTGCGGGGACATGACCCGGGGACAGAGCCTGATCGTCTGGGCGATCGCCGAAGGGCGGTCGGCGGCGGCCTCGGTCGACCGGTACCTGATGGGATCGACCGCGTTGCCGGCACCGATCACCCCGGGACGCCTGGCCCTGCGGTAGTCGCCGGTCCGCGGCTCAGCGCACCCGGATCATCGCACCGTCCGGCCGTCGACGAGCACGCAGCGGGTGCCGCGGTAGATGGTCGGCATGCACTTGTTGCAGTGGACGCACAGCCCTTCCGCCGCCTCCCCGCGGCGGAACTGCTCGACCAGGTCCGGTTGGCGGAGCAGGGCCCGGGCCATGGCGACGAACGCGAACCCCTCGGTCAGGGCGGCATCGACGGTGTCCAGGCGGTTGATGCCACCGAGGAGCACCAAGGGTAGGTCCAGGGCGGCGAGGAACTGGCGGGCGTAGGGGAGGAAGAAGGCCTCTTCGAACGGGTACTCGCGCAGGAACCGACCGCCGAGGGCCCGGAACCCCAGTCGCAGGGGTGCCGGGAGCGTGGCCGCGAACTCGCGCCGGGGGACCTCGCCCCGGAAGAGGTACATGGGATTGGCCAGCGAGCTTCCCCCGGTGAGGGTGACGGCATCGACGTCGCCGTCCGACTGGAGCATGGTGGCGAATTCGATGCTCTCGTCGAGCCAGAACCCGCCGGGGACCCCGTCGGCCATGTTGAGCTTGGCGGTGACCGCCATCCGGGGGCCGACCCCCTCACGGACCGCACGGACCACCTGGCGGGGGAACCGGGCACGACGCTCCAACGTCCCACCCCACTGGTCGGTCCGGCGGTTGAGCCGGGGGCTCAAGAACGCGCTGAGCAGGTACGAGTGGCCGAGGTGGATCTCCACCGCATCGAACCCCGCTGCCTCGGCGACGGCGGCGGCCCGGCGGAAGTCGTCGGTGATCCGGGCGATATCGGCCCCGCTGGCGGCGCGCAGGCGGGGGCCGGTCGGTGTGAACCCACCGGAGGGTGACAGGACGGCCGACCGGTTGGAACGTCCGTTCGCCACCGGACCGGCGTGGCCGAGCTGGGCCGATGCTGCCGCACCGGCCCGGTGGACGGCGTCGGTCACCTGCCGCAGTCCGGGGAGGGCGGCATCGCCGAGGACGACACAGTGCCGGTCGGTGCGCCCCTCGGGGGAGACAGCCAGGTAGGCGACCGTCGACAGGGCCGCTCCACCTTCGGCGACCCGGGCATGGAAGTCGACGAGTGCCGGGCCGACCGTGCCATGCGGGGTGGCCCCTTCGAAGGTCGCCGCCTTGACGATCCGGTTCCGCAGGGCCACTGGTCCGAGCGAGGCGGGCTGGAAGGCGGGACTCGACCGGTCGGCGGGCTCGACCGACCCGGACGACTGCGGTCGCCCGTTCCTCGCTGTCGGGGCGCGCTCGGGGACACTGCGGCCAGACAGCGCGGCAGCCGTTTCGTCCCGTGCGGCCGGTTCCCGATCGTCGGTCACATCGTCACCCCCGACGGGACGCTAGCCCGACGGCCGCGCCGGCGGGTGCGCGCCGGTGGGTGCTAGGCGGTGGGTCGGGTGACGCCCACCAGGCCCGACCAGTCGGCGTTGTCGAGGCGGACGGTGGCACCGGCGTGCGGAGCGTCGATCATCTCACCGGCTCCCACGTACATGCCGACGTGGTCCACCCCCGTGGGCCCGTCCCCGAAGAACAACAGATCACCGGGCAGCACCGCCGAGTTCGCGGGGACTCGGGGGGTGGCGTCGAACTGATCCTGAGCGACCCGGGGTAGCGACACGCCGGCGTGGGCGTAGGCGGCCTGGGTGAGTCCGGAGCAGTCGAAGCCCCCGGCTCCGGTGCCGCCCCACAGGTAGGGGACGCCGAGCTGAGCACCGGCGAACTCCAGCGCGGCAGCCACGGTGGTGGTGAGCGACGGGTCGTCACCGAGGGCGAGGGCCAGTGTCAAGACGGTGTGGACGTAGACGGTGGAGTGGTTGTAGTCCTCCACCGCAGTGGTCAGGGTGGCCGGACCGCCCCCTCCGTTGGTGCAGAGCATCCGGGCGGCCGAGTAGACCGCATCGACCGGGTCGTAGGGAGATGGAGGGGTGGCGCCACCCGGCCCGACGGTGGCGAACGCGGCGAACGTGGCCGGTTCGAACTGCATCGGACCTTCGGCACCGGCCGGGTTCGCCCCAGCGTGGACACCGGTGGCCGTCGAGGTGCCACTCCCGGACTCGACCGTGCCGATGGCGGCCAGCACCGACCAGGGGAGGCCGGGGCAGGTCGCGGCCCCGTGGTGGTAGAGGGCGATCCAGCCGGTGGGGACGGCCGGACCGGCGTGCAGGTACGGGACGCCGCTGCCCCCTGGGCTCGCCCCGAGTGTCCCGACCGGGGTGCCGAGCGCACCGAGGACCGCCGCCGCGGCCACACTCCCGACGACAACCACGCCGGCAATCGCCAGCGTGAGAAAGCCACCCAGGACCGCCATCGCCTTGCCCATCGGAACCACCTCGTCAACACGGAGGTGCGATCCCCGGGGGGAGATCGCACGCGGTCTGTGGTGGGCTGCCCGGCTCACGAGCGTGGCGACCGGGACATCCGAAGCGTCGGGCGCCGAATCGCGGAGGCGCTCCCATTACACCACCGCAGCGAGCTCGTCTCAAGGGCATCCTTCCCCGGTGGGGTCGGTAAGCTCCGGGCGGGCGCACCGGCGTCCGGAACGACCCCGGGGAGGTAGCACCATGCTCAGCACGATGCAGGACGCACCGATGCTCGTGAGCGACATTCTGCGACATGGACAGCAGGTCTACGGTGACAGCAGGGTCCTGACGGTGACCGGCCCGGACGGCGAGCATGTCGAGGCGACGTTCGCCGAGGTCGGCGAGCGGGCCGAGCGACTGGCTGCTGCGCTGAGCCGGCTCGGCGTGGGTCGGGACGATCGGGTCGGGACCTTCATGTGGAACAACCAGCGCCACCTCGAGGCGTACCTGGCCGTCCCGTCGATGGGTGCGGTGCTCCATACGCTGAACGTGCGCCTCTACGCCGAACAGCTGGCCTACATCGTCAATCACGGCGAGGACAAGGTGATCATCGTCGACGCCTCGCTGGCTCCGCTGCTCGCGGCGGTGTGGGACCGCCTCACCACGGTGACCCACGTGATCGTCGCCGGGGGGGAGGAGGGGGCCGAGTACGCCTTCGGGCCGGTCTCCGACTACGAAGCGCTGCTCGCCGCGGAGTCAGCCGGGTACGAGTGGCCGGTCCTCGACGAACGGCAGGCATCCTCGATGTGCTACACCTCGGGCACCACTGGGAACCCCAAGGGTGTGGTGTACAGCCACCGGTCGACCTTCCTCCACTCGCTGGCGGTCAGCTCGGCGGCGTCCCTCGGGGTGAACCATCTCGACCGGGTGCTCACCGTGGTGCCCATGTTCCATGTCAACGCCTGGGGCACCCCGTATGCGGCGTTCCTGGTGGGAGCTGACCTGGTGATGCCCCAGCAGTACCTCCAGGCTGCTCCGCTCGCTGCCGCCTTTGCCGCGTGCCGCCCGACCCTGGCGGCCGGTGTGCCCACCATCTGGAACGATCTGCTCCGTTACGCGGAGACCAGTCCGGTCGACCTGTCGTCGGTGCGGATGGTGGTGGCCGGCGGTGCCGCGGTGCCGCGCTCGCTGTTCGAGCGGTTCGACCGGCAGTTCGGGATCGAGCTCCTGCAGGGGTGGGGGATGACCGAGACCAGCCCGCTGTGCGCGTTGGGCATCCCGCCGCGGGGGACGCCTACGGACGCGGAGCTCGAATGGAGGACCAAGACCGGCCGGGTGCTCCCCGGGGTGGCGATCCGCACCTGCGCGGACGACGGGAGCGAGCTTCCCCGTGACGGCGTGACGGTGGGGGAGTTTGAGGTGCGAGGACCGTGGATCACCGGGGGCTACTACCGCGACCCGGACAGCGACCGCTTCCACGACGGTTGGCTGCGGACGGGCGACGTGGGCACGTTGGACGGTCGCGGCTTTATGCAGATCACCGACCGCACCAAGGACGTGATCAAGTCCGGGGGGGAGTGGATCTCGTCGGTGGAGCTCGAGAACGAGGTGATGGCCCATCCGGATGTCCACGAAGCGGCAGTGGTCGCGGTGCCGGATCCGAAGTGGAGCGAGCGCCCGTTGGTGGCGGTGGTGCGCAACGAGGGATCGACTGTGACGGCCGACGAGCTGGTGGCCCACCTCGACGGCAAGGGGTCGCGCTGGTGGATGCCCGAGCACTGGACCTTCATCGACGAGCTGCCGAAGACGAGCGTGGGGAAAGTCGACAAAAAAGTGCTGCGTGCCCAGCATGCAGACGGGGCACTCGAGGTCGTCGAGGTAGCACCTCCGCCCGGCCCCGGGTCGTGATCGACGGGACGGAGGAGGTCGTCGAGCAGCTGACGTCAGTGGCCGAGACCTTGGCCGAACTGGCCTTGGACCGCCTGCACTGGGCGGCAGACGTGTTGCGTGGTGGTGGTGGTGCGGTTGCCGGGCGCCACGGGCGGTCCGGGAATCCGGGCGAGGATCCGGTGGCAGACGGGGACACGGGCAGGGCGGCAGCGGACAGGCTGCTGGCAGACGCCCTCGTGGCGGAGGAGAAGGTGCTCACCCGGGCCCGACGCTCGGTGGACAAGGCCGTGCAGCTGATGACCCGGGCGTCCGGTTCCGACGGAGGTGGCCCGGGCCTGGTGTGAACGGGATGGTGGACGAACAGGATCGGCGGTGGACCGAGTCGAACCCGGTAGGCGGACCGTGCCGGTCACCAGTCACGGCCGCGCGTGTCAGCTCGTGCGCCGAGCCTCCGAGGAGCGGTCCGTCGATCGTGCACGCAGGTGGCGACGGTGCGCCGTGACAGGCCACCTGCAGGGGACCGGCGGCCTTGGGCACCGGCACCGTCCGATGTCTCCTTCCTCGCCGCCTTTCCCGTGGGCCCCGTCCACTCCGACCGGCAGTAGAACGAGTCGAGGCCGAAGTGGCTGTGCAACGGAACGGACCGGTCGGACTCGATCCGGTCCCGGCCGAGCAGCACCCGGGCGACAGGTGGTGCGATCATGCGGGTCGACTCGAATCGCCCGGTAGGCGACGCGCCGTCTCCATCACCAACGGGAGCGGTGGCGCAGCCAGGGGCAGGGAGTCCGCTCACCCTGCACGCTGGTGCCCGCCTGCACCGTTGGGTGGAACTGGCCCCGGTTCGGTGAGGTCCACCAGGTCAAGGCCGGTCTGACCGCAGCCCGCCACGAGCTCGTGCGTGCCTCCAGACCCTCAGCCCGTCGGCGTCACGAACGCCAAGGCGGCGAAGGGCGGTCAGGTCCCTGCCGGACGCGTAGGACACCAAGGGAAGACCCGGCCAGAGGGCCATCACTGCACGGCAGGCACGCAGCCGCAACGTGTCGCTGCGGGCCCCGCCGGCAGAACATGTTCGTGATCCCCACCGCCTCGGCGGCCCGGCTCGTGATGACGCGCCCCATCAGATCGGGGCCGTCGGCCACCCCCAGAAAGGCGACGTCGGCGTCTCCGAGCAGAACCGCCGGAAAGACGGGGACCCACCGACTCGGACCTGCGTCCCCGGGGCGCCAGGCGGCCTCTCAAGCGAGCAGACGTTCACGGGACCGGACCCTCGAGACGACCAGGGCGGGATCCGACGGCACGACCTCATCCCCGGCAGCCCGGCACACCCACTCGGCGTCGAACAAGGTCTCGAAGCCCTCGGGCGCGCGGTCCAGGGCGCTGAAGCTGTCCTTGACCGCCCATCCCCGATCCCCGAGCGACGACCTCAGCTCGCTGACACGACCCGGTTGTCGGTCGACACTCCCGAGGGACAGCGTGACGAGGTTCGGATACAGCGGAGGGACCGGGCTGCGGCTGACCCATGCATCCGCCGAGAAGGCAGTCGCCAGGCCGTGGGCACGACAGACGGTGTCGCACCACCGAGCGTTGTTGCATGCCGCCTGGATCGCCGCGTCGGTGGCCATGGCACCGATCCTTGCCGCTCGGAGCCCCGACCGCGTCGATCCGTTCCCCGGAGCGGAGGTCCGTCGGCTGCCCGGGGGTCACCGGCTTCCTAGCGGGCCGCAACCTGCCGTGGTGCCGCAACAGCGGGCGTCCCCCCACCCCGACCAGCGGCTCCCGTGCCGACGTGATGCCCGGCGTCGCCGTCGGGCCCGGTTGCGACCCTGCCGTACAACGTGGTCCGTTGGGCCAAGGTCCGTCCCAAGGGCTCCAGGAGCTCCCGAAACCCGTCGACGTCCATCATCTGGCCGTGGGTGGCGCCGGCTGCCCGCGAGATGTTCTCGTCCATCAGCGTTCCCCCCAGGTCGTTGACCCCGGCCCGGAGGAGCTGGCGAACCCCGTCGACACCCATCTTCACCCAGCTCACCTGGATGTTCTCGATGGTGTCCCGGTAGGCGATCCGACCCACCGCGTGCATCAGGAGCGTTTCCCGGAAGGTGGGACCTCGCCGGGCCCGGCGCTGCAGGTAGAGCGGCGTTGCCATGTGGACGAAGGGCAACGGGACGAACTCGGTGAACCCGCCGGTCTCACGTTGCAGATCACGGGTGCGCACCAGGTGCCGGGCCCACGACACCGGCTGCTCGACCGCTCCGAACATGATGGTGACGTTGGACCGCAGCCCCACGCTGTGGGCGGTCCGGTGGGCGTCGAGCCACTGGTCGGTATCGATCTTGTCCGGGCACAGGACGGCCCGCACCTCGTCGTCGAGAATTTCGGCGGCGGTGCCGGGCAACGTCTTCAGCCCGGCATCGCGCAGTGCCGTCAGGTACTCGGCCAGCGGGACGCCGTTCCGCCGGGCCCCCTCGGTCACCTCCAGCGCGGTGAACCCGTGGATGTGGATGGCCGGTGAGGCCTCGCGGACCGCTCGGATCACGTCGAGGTAGTAGTCGCCGTCGAAGTTGGGGTGGATGCCGCCCTGGAGGCAGACCTCGGTGGCGCCACGCTCCTCCGCCTCGCGAACCCGGTCGGTGATCTCGCCCAGGTCGAGCAGGTAGGGCGCGCCGCGCAGGTTGAGGGAGAGCGGTCCCTTGGAGAACGCGCAGAACCGGCACTTGAACGTGCAGACGTTGGTGTAGTTGATGTTGCGGTTGACGACGTAGGTCACCTCGTCGCCCACCCGCGTCCGGCGGAGATCGTCGGCCACCTCGGCCACCGCCCTGACCTCGGGACCGCGGGCGCTGAACAGGGTCACGATCTGGTCGGTGTCCACCTCGCCCCCCGAGGCGACCGAGGCGAGGACCTCGCCGACCGCGCTGCCGGTGGAGGCGAGGGTCGCCACGACCGGGGGTCCCGGTGCGGGACGGACCGTGGCGGACAGCACGATCGGGGGAGGCACGTCGCCCCCCGAGGTCCAGGGGTGGTCCCGGCCGAGCGCTTCGGCGTCCGAGGCATCGAGCACCGGAAATCGCATCGGCTCAGCCAGCCACCGGTCGGCTCCGAGCGCGAATTCGGGGTAGACGGTCAAACGCGGGGCGAGGGTGTGACCGGCTGCCTCGGTGGCGGCGCGCAGGATGCCCAGCTCGGGCCAGGCCCGCTCGGGGTTGACGTGGTCGACGGTGACCGGGGAGACGCCGCCCCAGTCGTCGATGCCGCTCTCTAGGAGGGGCGACAGGGCGTCGGACAGGTTGGGCGGGGCCTGCAGATGGATCTCCGGGGGGAGGACGAGCCGGGCCGCGGCGATGGTCCAGAGGAACTCGTCGCTGGGGCAGGCGGGGTGCCGGTGCATCGACGTGCCCGCCTTGGGGAGGAAGTTCTGGACGATCACCTCTTGGACGTGGCCATGCCGGCGATGGCTGTCGGCGATGGCGACCAAGGTGGCGATCCGGTCGAGCCGTGACTCGCCGATGCCGACGAGCAGCCCGGTGGTGAACGGGATGGCGAGCTGGCCGGCGGCCTCGAGTGTGGCCAGCCGTCGTTCCGGCGCCTTGTCCGGGGCGGACCGGTGGGCGGCCAGCCCCGGGTTGACCGTCTCGATCATCATGCCCTGGCTGGCGCTGACCTCCCTCAGGCGGGCCAGCTCGCCGGCCGCCAGCGCTCCGGCGTTGGCGTGGGGGAGGAGACCGGTCTCGTCGCGCACCGCGGCACAGGCGGCCACCAGGTAGTCGACTGTGGTGGCGAAGCCGTGGTCGTCGAGCCAGCGGCGGGCATCCGGATACCGCTCCTCCGGCGCCTCCCCCAAGGTGAACAGAGCTTCGTGGCATCCGGCCCGGCGCCCCTCCTCGGCGATGGCCAGCACCTGGTCGAGCTCGAGATAGGGCGACGCGATCCGGGCGGGAGCCTTGGCGAACGTGCAGTACCCGCACCGATCGCGGCACAGCATGGTGAGCGGTACGAACACCTTGGGCGAGTAGGTCACCCGCCGGCCGTGCGCGGCGTCGCGCACCGCCCGGGCCCGCTCCCGGATCGTCACCAGGTCGGTCGACACCAGGTCGGTCCAGCGCTCGCTGTCGTCGGGGGGACCGGACCGCCGGGACGGTGCCGCTCGGTGGGACGGTGCCGCTCCGTGGTCGTGTGCCATCGCCGGTCACCTTACCGGAGAGACCCTTCCGGTTCTCCGGACGCCCGCTGCTACCCGGCGGACGTCCCCTCGACCGCCTCGCGGTCCACCAGCCAGCGGACGGTCTCCGCCTCGACCCTCCCGGCCGGCAGGTCCTGCCCGGACCGTACCGCCGCCAGTGCCTGGTGCTTGGCAGCGCCGGAGACGGTGAACACCACCAGGCGTGCCCGGGCGATCGCCGCCAAGGTGAGGGTGATGCGATCGTGGGGATTGTTGTCCCGCGGGTCGCGGGTGGCCACGACGAGCTGCATCGGATCGGAGAGGTCGAGACTGGGCGAACCCGGGAACAGCGACGCGCAGTGACCGTCGGGCCCCATCCCGAGATGGACGATCCCGAACGACTCGAGGGCGGCCAGGTCGCGCTGGTAGGCGGCGGCGGCGTCGCCGGGCGGTCCCGCCCGGTACATCGGGTGCACCGTCCGGGGTGGCCCGATCCGATCGAGCATCGACTCGCGGCAGAGCCGGTAGTTCGAGTCCGGGTCGTCGAGCGGGACGCACCGTTCGTCGCCCCAGTAGACGTCGACCGACCCCCAGTCCACCGAACGTCCCGTCTCGGCCAGGCGTTGGTAGCAGCTGGCCGCGGTGGAGCCTCCCGACAGGAAGAGGGAGTCCCCGCCGGCGCGGTCCTTGCCCAGCTCCGCCGCGACGAGCGCGGCGAAGGCGTCGGGCACCGAGTCGACCACGTCGAGCGTGCCGTTCATCGCCGCGCACCGGATCCGCCGGCGGAGGGAGCCGCGGCGGGCCGGTCGGGCCCACCGGGGGGACGGTGGTCGCGGGGGATGGGACGGCCCGTCACTGGACGAAGTCCGCGAGGTCCTCGCTGTCGAGCTCCAGATCGAGCTCGGGGTTGCGCCAGGCATCACCCGAGCGCTCCACCAGCAGGTCGGCCATGTGCGGGCCCCAGGTGCCCGCCGGGTACGACTGGAGGGCGCTGCCGGCCTCGGACCACGCCTTCAGGTAGGGATCCACGATCCTCCACGCCTGCTGCACCTCGTCGGACCGGATGAACAGGGTGGCGTCGCCCACCATCGCATCGTGGAGGAGCCGCTCGTATCCGTCGGCCGCCTCCGCACCGGCGAACGCCTTGTCGTAGGAGAACCCCATGGCGACCGACCGGACGTGGAATTTCTCACCGGGCACCTTGGCCCCGAACTCCAGGGTGATGCCCTCGTCGGGCTGGATCCGCAGGATCAACGAGTTCGGTCTCAGGTCGCGGCTGGTCCGGTGGTCGAACAGCAGGTAGGGCACCTGGCGGAACGTGAGCACCACCTCGGTGACCCGGGCGGGCATCCGCTTGCCGGTACGCACGTAGACGGGAACGCCGGCCCAGCGCCAGTTGTCGACCGACAACCGGAGGGCGAGGTAGGTCTCGGTCTGGCTGTCCGGTGCGACGTCCTCCTCGTGCCGGTAGCCCGGTACGTCGGCGCCGTCGATGGTGCCGGCGGCGTACTGGCCTCGCACCGAGCGATCGACCGCCTCGTCCGGCGTGGGGATGGAGATCGCCTGGAGCAGCTTGACCTTCTCGTCGCGGATCCGGTCGGCCTCGGTGCTGGTGGGCGACTCCATCAGGGTCAGCGCCAGGACCTGCATGACGTGGTTCTGCACAATGTCGCGCAGGGCGCCCGCCGTCTCGTAGAACCCGCCGCGATGCTCCACCCCCAGGCTCTCGGCCACCGTGACCTGTACCTGCTCGACGTAGCGCCGGTTCCAGATCGGTTCGAAGACCGCGTTGGCGAACCGGAGGGCGAGCACGTTCTGGACGGTCTCCTTGCCCATGTAGTGGTCGATCCGGTACACCTGCCTCTCGTCGAACGCGGCGTGGATCTTGTCGTTCAGCTCGTTGGCGCTGTCGAGGTCGCGGCCGAACGGCTTCTCGACCACCAGGCGGATGAACTGGTCGTCGCTCGCCGGCGTGGTGCACCCATGGGTGGCGAGCGCTCCGGCGACCAGGCCGAACACGCTGGGGATCGTGGCCAGGTAGTAGAGCCGGTTGCCTCCGGTGCTGTCGACGCGGTCGGCCTCGTCGAGCAGGTCCTTCAGGCGGGCGAAGGTATCCGGGTGGTCGTACTCGCCGGTGACGTATCGGAAGCGGCCGGTCAGTGCCTTCCACTTCGGGCCGCCGTCGGGCGTGGCCTCGGCCACGTGGGCCCGGAACTCGTCGTCGGTCCACTCGGTGCGGGCCACACCGATCACCGTGAACCCGTCGTCGAGCACGCCCCGGTCGGCCAGGCGGGCCAGCGCGGGGAGGATCTTGCGGGCGGAGAGGTCACCGGATGCCCCGAAGATGACGATGGCCACCGGAGGTGCCTTCGAGAGCACCGGTGGCAAGGAGCGGCGCTTGGCCGCGGCGGCGGACGCATGGTCGGCATCGGCCAGCTTTTTGATGCCAGCCGGTTTCTTGGTGCCGCCCGGTTTCTTGGTGCCGCCCGGCTTCTTGGTGCCGCCCGGCTTCTTGCCGGTCGTGCCCTTTCCGGTCGTGCCCTTTCCGGTCGTGCCCTTTCCGGTCGTGCCCTTTCCGGTCGTGCCCTTTCCGGTCGTGCCCTTTCCGGTCGTGCCCTTTCCGGTCGGGCTCATCCTCGACCGTTGCCCTGGAGCGCGTTGGCCTTGTCGGAGAGTGACTGCATCAGCTCCTCGAACGACTTGGCGAACGAGGCGACCCCTTCGGCCTCGAGGGTCGCCGCCACCTCCTCCATGTCGATCCCCGCCTCGGCGAGCGACTGCAACGTCCGCTGCGCACCGGCGGGATCGGCGTCGACGCTGCGCGACACGGTCCCGTGGTCGAGGAAGTCGGCGACCGTGCTGTCCGGCATGGTGTTGACGGTGTGGGGACCGATGAGGGTGTCCACGTAGGCGAGGTCGGGGTACGCAGGGTTCTTCGTCGAGGTCGACGCCCACAGGGGCCGCTGGACGTGGGCCCCCTTGGCCGCCAGGGCCTCCCAGCGCGGCCCGGAGAAGCGCTCGGTGAACAGCCGGTACGCCTCTCGGGCCTGGGCCACCGCGGCCTGTCCTCGCAGTGCCAGGATCCCGTCGTCGCCGTGGGTCCGGGCCAGCTCCTCGATCCGCCGGTCCACCTCGGTGTCCACCCGGCTGACGAAGAAGGACGCCACGCTGGCCACGCGAGAGAGATCGTCCGCCCCTGAAGCGGCGTAGGCCTCGAGTCCGGCCAGGTAGGCCTCGATCACCGCGTCGTAGCGCGACAGGCTGAAGATGAGGGTGACGTTGATGCTGCGCCCCTCGGAGATCATCGTCTGGATGGCCGGGACCCCTTCGGCGGTCGCCGGGATCTTCACCAGCACGTTCGGGGTGGCGATCCGCTGGTGGAGGGAGCGGGCGGCGTCGATGGTGGCATCGGTGTCGTGGGCGAGGGACGGCGCGACCTCGACCGAGACATAGCCGTCACCACCGTCGGACGAGTCGTAGACCGGACGGAGCAGCGCCAGGGCGTGGACGATGTCGTCGACGACCAGGTCCCAGTAGGCATCCTCGACCGAGGACGATCCGATGAGCGAGGAGAACTGGTCGTCATAGGTGTCCTGGCCCGAGATCGCCTTGGCGAAGATGGTCGGGTTGGAGGTCACCCCGCGGATGCCCTGGTCGACCAGCCCTTGCAGGGTGCCGTCCTGGAGCCAGTCCCGCCGGAGGTTGTCGAGCCACGGGCTCTGCCCCTGTTCGTGGTACAGCTGGTCGAGTGTGGTCATGGTCGTCCTTTCGAACGGGCGGTGGTCAGTGGACGCGCGGTCGGAGCCGGTGGGGCCGTGGTCGGGGGTGGCGGGCGAACGGGCCGGTGGTCATGGCGTCAGCAGGCCGCGGGCCCGCTCCGCCACGTGCGCGGCGGTGAACCCGAACTCCTCCATCACCCGTTCGCCCGGCGCCGACGCGCCGAAGTGGTCGATGGAGACGAAGGCGTCGGCGTAGCGGTCCCATCCGAACGACGAGGCCGCCTCCACCGACAGGCGGGGAACGCCCGGCGGGAGGACCAGGTCGACGTAGGACGACTCCTGGTCGGAGAACAGCTCCCACGAGGGGAACGACACCACCCGGGCGTGGATCTGGTCGGCGGCCAGCAGGTCGGCCGCTGCGAGGCAGAGCTGGACCTCGCTTCCGGTCCCGATGAGGACGACGGCGGGCGGATCCGACGCCGGGTCGCGCAGCACGTAGCCGCCGCGCGGCAACCCTTCGGCCGCGAGCTCGAGCGTCTCGTCGAGGACCGGGAGCTTCTGGCGGCTGAGGATCAGGGCGGTCGGGCCGTCGTGGTCGACGGCGAGCCGCCAGGCCTGGGCCGTCTCGTTGGCGTCGGCGGGACGGATCACCCGCAGCCCCGGCATGGCCCGGACCGCGGCGAGCTGCTCCACCGGCTGGTGGGTCGGCCCGTCCTGACCCAACCCGATCGAGTCGTGGGTCCACGAGTAGACGACGTGGGCCTGGGACAGGGACGCCACCCGCACCGCACCTCGCATGTAGTCGCTGAAGACGAAGAAGGTGCCTCCCACCGGCAGCATCCCGCCGTGACCGGCGATGCCGTTCATGATCCCGCCCATGCCGTGCTCGCGGATGCCGTAATGGATGAGGCTTCCGCCGGGTTCGGTCACCGACTGGGCGAGTGCCCCTTCCATGGCCATCCCGGTGTTGCCGGTCAGGTCGGCGCTGCCCGGGATGAGGCCGGGGATCGACGCGCCGGTGGCGTCGAGGCAGGCCTTGATGGCCTGGCGGGTGGCGATCGGCCCGTCGGCGGGACGGAAGGTGGGAAGCGTGGACTCCCAACCGGGCAGACCGTGCCCGCGCTGGGCGGCGTCCCAGGCGGACCGGTCGCCGTCCCAGGCGGCCATCCGGGCCTCCCACTCGGCCCGGAGCGTCTGCCCGCGGGGGATGCATCGCCGGTAGAAGTCGAGCACCGCGTCCGGGACCCAGAAGGTCTCACCCGGCGGGAGCCCGAGGATCTCCTTGGTGGCACGCGCCTCGTCGTCGGAGAACGGATCCCCGTGGGCCTTGGCGCTGTCGGTCAGATCCGGGGAGGGGTACCCGATGTGGCTGCGGAGGATGATCAGGGACGGGCGGTCCTCCTCGGCCCGGGCGCGCACCAGGGCGTCCTCGAGCGCCGCCGTGTCGTTGGCGACCTCGCCCACCGAGTCGACGTTCCAGCCGTAGGCCTCGAACCGGCCTGCCACGTCGTCGTTGTAGGAGAGCTCGGTCGGACCGTCGATGGTGATGTGATTGTCGTCGTAGACGTAGACCAGGCGGCCCAGCTGCAGGTGACCGGCCAGCGACGCGGCCTCGTGGGAGATCCCCTCTTCGAGGCACCCGTCGCCGGCGATGACATAGGTGTGGTGGTCGCAGACCTCGGGGGAGAAGTGGGTGCGCAGCCAGCGCTCCGCCACGCCCATCCCCACCCCGTTGGCGAACCCCTGCCCGAGCGGGCCGGTCGTCACCTCGACGCCGGCCGAGGTGTGGTGCACCTCGGGATGCCCAGGGGTGCGGCTCCCGAATTGCCGGAACGCCTTCAGGTCGTCGAGCTCGAGCCCGTACCCGGTCAGGTACAGCATGGTGTACAGCAGGATCGACGCGTGGCCGTTGGAGAGGACGAACCGGTCCCGGTCGGGCCAGGACGGGTCCGAGGGGTCGTGGTGCATGATGCGGGTGAACAGCACGTGGGCGAGCGGTGCGAGCGCCATGGCCGTCCCCGGGTGACCGGACTGGGCGGCGCGCGGCCCGTCGATGGCCAGGCCGCGGATCACCTCGATCCCCAGCTGTTCGAGGGCGGCGTCGCGGGGGAGCTCGGGAGCACTGGCGTCGGTGGTCATCACCGGCCACCCTACCGGACCAGGGCCTGGTCCGGACTGGCCCGGAGCGGGGCGCGAGCGTCCGGGGCGTGGGTCGGCCGTGCCCGGTGGGCCGGCGCGGCGGTAGCGTCGGGAGGTGCCCGACCAACCGATCCAGGTTCCTCCCAACTGCGAGCTGACGCTGGGTATGCGGTGCGTCGACAAGTCCGTTCCCGGACGGACGGTGTGGACCATGCGTGCCGACGAGCGGTTCGCCAATCCTGCGGGCATCGTCCAGGGAGGGTTCGTCGGCGCGATGGCCGACTCGGCCATGGGCTCGGCCGCCATCACCTTCGCCGGCGCGCAGGGCCGCAAGGTGATCGCCGCCAACGTGGAGATGAAGACGAGCTTTCTGGCCGCGGCCCGGGTCGGGGCGATGCTCACCTGCACGGCGACCGTCGTGTCGGGCGGCAAGCGGGTCGCCTTCGTCGAGGCCGAGGTGGTCGACGACCGCGACGTCGCCGTGGCCCGGTCCAGCTCCACCTACCTGTTCACCCCGAGAGAGCCGGCGGGCTCCCCGGAGAGCTCCGGCGGCACCGGTTCCCGGTGACGATCGCGTTCGACGGTCCTGGCTCGACCTATAGTTGCTCGACCAGGCATCCGGTGAGCGGTCGGCCGTTCGGAGCAGGCTCGAGGACGTGAAGGAGGACGGTGGACCGGTCACGGACTGACGGAAGCAGCTGGGGCGATCGAATCCGGGAGATGGGTGGCGACACTTTCCGGCTGATCCTCGACTACGCCAAACAGGAGACCCTCGACCCCCTGAAGGGCCTCGGGAGGTTCGTCGCCTTCGGGGTCGCCGGGTCGGTGGCGCTGGCCATCGGGCTGGTCATCGCCGCGGTCGGGGTGTTGCGCTTGCTGCAAGGGGAGACCGGTGGGGTGTTCGACGGCAACTGGTCGTGGGCCCCGTACCTGATCTGTGCGGTGGTGGTGGTGGCGGTGGCTGCGTTGGCGGTGGCGGCGATCCAGCGCGGGCAGGCGGCACCGCGTGCCGATGGCGTGAAGACGAAGGAGGCCCCATGAGCACCGCCACATCGAAAGGCAGCACGACCGGGACCGGACCGATCACCAGAGAAGACATCGAGGCCCGTTTCCGCGAGCTGGGTGGCGAGGTCACCGACGAGGTGGTCGGCGCCCGCTCCCAGCTGCTCACCGTCGCCGCCGTCGTGGCGGTGTCCGTGGTCACGGTCGCTTTCCTGGTCGGTCGTCGCCGCGGTCGCCGGCGCTCCGCCGTGGTCGAAGTCAGGCGGATCTGAGCCCGTGGAGACCTTGCTTCGCTACCTCCAGCGCAGAGGGTTCCGTCGAGGCATCCAGGGGGGAAGCTCGCTCTGGCTGGTGCTGGCCGCCACCGCCTGGATGCTGTTGCGCGAACGTCGGGGCCGCTCCCCAGTGGTCTATCGGACGGTGCTCGAACCGGGTGAAGGGCTGGTCATCGAGACCCGACCCCCTGGCCGACGAGGATCGTCCTGAACACGGCTGACCCTGGTGATCGGGCGAGGCTGCGCGACGGTGAGCGGGTAGTGCTGGTCGATGCCAAGGAGCGCCACTACCTGATCACCTTGCGGGCGGGCACGTCGTTCCATACCCACGCGGGGATCATCGTCCATGACGAGGTGATCGGCGTGGTCGACGGGTCGACCGTGACCGGAAGCACCGGTCGGCGGTTCCTCGTGGTGCGTCCCACGCTGTCCGAGGTGGTGCTGAAGATGCCGCGCGGTGCCCAGGTCATCTATCCCAAGGATCTGGCCGCCATCATGATGCTGGCCGACATCGCCCCGGGAGTCCGGGTGCTCGAGGCCGGAGTCGGGTCGGGAGCGCTGTCGATGGCGTTGCTGCGCGCCGGCGCCGACGTGGTCGGCTACGAATTGCGCCAGGACTTCGCCAACCGGGCTCGGTCCAACGTGATCGATCTGATCGGAGCAGATGCTCCCTACCGGGTCGAGCTGCGCGACGCCTACGAGGGGATCGACGAACGCGACCTCGATCGCGTGGTGCTCGATCTGGCGGAACCATGGAGGGTGCTCCCTCACGCGGAGACAGCGCTGCGCCCCGGTGGCATCCTCTGTGCCTATCTTCCCACCATCAATCAGACGGCGCAGCTCCGGGCGGCGATCGACGCCGGGCCGTTCGGTCTGGCATCCACGGTGGAGGTGTTGCACCGGACCTGGCACATCGAGGAACGTTCGGTCCGCCCTGACCACCGGATGGTGGGGCACACCGGATTCCTCACCACCGCTCGCCTGCTGGTTCCGGTGGACGACCCGCCGCCGTACAACGCGGCACGCTACGGCCGGCCGGGAAGCACGGACCGCCGGTTCGATCTGGTACCGGACGAGGTCGACCCGACAGGCGTGTGAACCTGCGCATTCAGCCCTGCTCGATCAGTCAGCCCTGCTCGATGAAGATGCACTCGCCGGGGCACTCCTCGGACGCCTCGACCACCGCATCTTCGAGGTCGGCCGGAACCGCGGCCATCCCCGCCGAGCCACCGGGCTCGTTGCGCACGTCGGCACCTTCTTTCACGTAGGCCAGCCCGTCGTCCAGCAACGTGAACACCGCGGGAGCGATCTCCTCGCACAGCCCATCCCCCGTGCACAGATCCTGATCGATCCAGACCTTCATCGGTTGCGACTCTCCTACGTGTCTGCGGGACTGCCGGACGGCAGCCGCGTTCGGTCGAACGTGCGGGACCGTGCTCGCCCGATCTGGCCCGGCGCGGTGCGCCCGGAGACCCTGCGCCCGGAGAACGTGCGACTCCGGCGATCCGGCCTCCATGGTAGTCCGAACCGCAGAGGCGGTGTCTGATGCCCCGTCAGTCGGGGGCGGGGACCGGCGCGCATGACTGGTTCGGAGGGCAGCGGTGTAGGGTCGCCGTGACAGGGCAACGCAGAGGCTGACATCCAGGCAGACGAGGTGATTCCGACGGCAGAGTTCGACCGGCGACCAAGCGACCGAGAGGGCCGACGCGACGGTGAGGGGCCCACCGACATCGGGGGCCTCGAGTCCCGCGCCCGTGAGGCTGAAGAGGAGGTGGCCCTCCTTCGGCGTCGGCTCCAGGAAAGTCCCCGACGGGTGCAGTCACTCGAGGAGAAGCTGCTCGAAGCCAAGGGGCAGCTTGCCCAGGCGGTCTCCCAGAACGAGAAGCTCACCTTCACCCTGCAGACGGCGAAGGAGCACATCGCCACCCTGCGCGAGGAGGTGGAGAAGCTGACCCAGCCGCCGGCAGCGTACGGGACGTTCCTCGGCACGAACGAGGACGGCTCGGTCGACGTCTTCTCCGGTGGGCGGAAGATGCGGGTGTCGTTGCATCCGGACATCGACCTCGACCAGCTCCACCAGGGTGACGAGGTGGTGCTGAACGAGTCGCTGAACGTGGTGCTCACCCGGGACGGCGACGGATCGGGCGAAGTGGTCGTGCTGAAGGAATTGCTCGACGACGGGCGGCGAGCGTTGATCTTCGGGCGGGCGGACGAGGAGCGGGTGGTCGAGCTCTCCGATGGGCTGCGCGAGGTGAAGCTGCGGGCGGGTGACACGGTGCTGATGGAGGCGAGGACCGGACTGCTGGTCGAGAAGCTGCCCAGGCCGGAGGTGGAGGAGCTGGTCCTCGAAGAGGTGCCCGACGTGGCCTATGCCGACGTCGGCGGTCTCGACGAGCAGATCGAGGCGATCACCGACGCGGTCGAGCTCCCCTACCTGCACCGGGCCCTCTACGCCGAGCACAAGCTGCCCGCGCCCAAGGGCATTCTGCTCTACGGGCCACCCGGATGCGGCAAAACCCTGATCGCCAAGGCGGTGGCCAACTCGTTGGCGAAGAAGGTGGCCCAGGTGACCGGCAACACCAACATCCGGAGCTACTTCTTGAACATCAAGGGACCCGAGCTCCTCAACAAGTACGTCGGAGAGACCGAACGCCAGATCCGCCTGGTCTTTCAGCGGGCGCGGGAGAAGTCGGAGGAGGGCGTTCCGGTGATCGTGTTTTTCGACGAGATGGACTCCCTCTTCCGGACCCGAGGCACCGGCATCAGCTCGGACATGGAGTCGACCATCGTCCCGCAGCTGCTGGCGGAGATCGACGGCGTCGAGACCCTGCGCGACGTGATCGTGATCGGGGCGTCGAACCGCGAGGACCTGATCGATCCGGCGATCCTGCGCCCCGGCCGTCTGGACGTGAAGATCCGGATCGAACGACCCGACGAGCGCGCCGCGGCCCAGATCTTCAGCCGGTACCTCACCCCCGATCTCCCCCTCGACGCCGACGAGGTCCGCACGCGTGGCGGCGGAGATCCGGCCAAGGCGACCCAGGCGATGATCGAGGCGACGGTGACCGAGATGTACCGCGAGGACGAGGAGAACCGGTTCCTCGAGGTCACGTACCAGAACGGCGACAAAGAGGTGCTGTACTACCGCGACTTCTCGTCGGGAGCGATGATCGAGAACATCGTGCGCCGGGCCAAGAAGCTGGCCATCAAGCGGACCATCGCCGGTACCGGTCGAGGGATCCGGACCAGCGATCTGCTGGAGTCGATCCGCCAGGAGTACAAGGAGAACGAGGATCTGCCGAACACCACCAATCCCGACGACTGGGCGAAGATCTCGGGAAAGAAGGGCGAGCGGATCGTCTACATCCGCACCCTGGTCAGCGAGGACCGGGGCACCACCGGGGGTCGGTCCATCGAACGCGTGGGAACGGGCCAGTATCTCTGAGCTCCCAGTGGGCGGTTCCCCAACCGGTCGCGGATAGGGTCGACAGGTGTCCATCCCCAAGGTGTGCGGAATCGAGACCGAGTACGGCATCGCGGTCACCAACGGGGATCCGAACCCGATCGCCGCCTCATCGGTGCTGATCAACGCCTATGCCCAGGAGATCGCCCGCCAGCAGGTCGGCTGGGACTTCGAGGACGAGTCGCCCGGCAACGACGCCCGCGGCTATGCACGCGACGGAGCGATGCCCCCACAGGTGGAGACGCACCTGTTGAACACCGTGCTCACCAACGGGGCTCGTTTCTACGTCGACCACGCCCATCCCGAGTTCTCCACTCCGGAGTGCCTGGATGCGATGGAGTGTGTCCGCTATGACCGCGCCGGCGAGCAGGTGTTGATCCGATCGATGGAGGCGGCCGACCGGGTGGTCACCGATGGCCGGACGTTCGTCGTCTATAAGAACAACTCCGACGGCAAGGGCAATTCGTACGGCTGTCACGAGAACTACCTGATGGATCGCGCCACGCCCTTCTCCCGGATCGTCGACGATGTCACCCCTCATTTCGTGACCCGGCAGATCTACGCGGGGGCGGGCAAGGTGGGGTCGGAGACCAACGCCTTCGACGGGGAGCCGGTCGAGTTCCAGATCAGCCAGCGGGCCGAATTCTTCGAGGAGCGGGTCGGGCTCGAAACCACCCTGAAGCGTCCGGTGGTGAACACCCGGGACGAGCCCCATGCCGACCCCCACCGGTTCAGAAGGCTGCACGTGATCGTGGGGGACGCCAACCTGGCCGAGGTGGCGACGTTCCTGAAGGTCGGGACCACCGCGCTGGTGCTCGCCATGATCGAGGACGCTGTGGATGCTCCCCGCTGCCTCGACCTCGCCGATCCGGTCCGCGCCGTGCACCAGGTCTCCCGGGACCGTTCGCTGGCGTGTCCGTTGCTGATGAGCGACGGGTCGACCGCGACCGCGCTGGGGGTCCAGTGGGAGCTGTTTGCCATGGCTCGCCGCTATGCGGACGACCGTGGCCTGGCCTGCATGGGCGACGAGGAGGTGGGGGAGGAGGTGCTCCGTCGCTGGGAGGAGGTGCTCGCTGCGCTCGAGCGTGATCCGATGTCCCTCGCCCGGCAGCTCGACTGGGTGGCGAAGCTCCAGCTGTTGGAGGCGTACCGGGATCGCCAGGGCTGCGGTTGGGACGATCCCCGCCTGGCGGCCATCGACCTTCAGTACCACGATCTCCGACCGGAACGCTCGCTGTTCCAGCGTCTCGACACCGAGTCGTTGGTGGCCGGACCCTCGGTGGAGCGGGCGGTGACCGAGCCGCCCCGCGGGACGCGGGCCTGGTTCCGGGGGCGGTGCCTCACGAAGTGGCCGGCGTCGGTGGTCACCGCCAACTGGGACTCACTGGTCTTCGACCTCGGCACCGACCCGTTGCGCCGCGTCCCTATGATGGACCCTCTGCGCGGCACCGCCGACCACGTCGACGAGTTGTTGGAGCGCAGCGCGAGTCCGGCCGAACTGTTGGACCGGCTGAGCAGCTAGGAGAGTGGCAGATGGCTGAACGAGAGTTGAAGAAGAAGACCGGGACCGCGGATCGCGGTGCGGAGGCGGTGGAGGAGGTGCCCGCCGGATCGGCCAAGGGGGAGAAGCTGAAGGCCGAGCTCGACGACCTGCTCGACGAGATCGACGAGGTGCTCGAGGACAACGCCGAGGAGTTCGTGCGCAACTACGTCCAAAAGGGCGGGGAGTGACGCGGTGACGCTTCCGTTCTTCTCGGCGACGGACGATCCTGGACCCGACTTCGCCGGGCTGGTCCAGCGGTTGCAGATCCCGTTCCGCACCCAACCGGTGCTGGACAGGCCCGGGGCGGGGCAGCCAGGACCCGCCTTTCGGCACGGGACGACGGTGGTCGCCCTCCGGTTCGTGGACGGCGTCGTGATGGCGGGTGACCGTCGGGCCACCGAAGGACATCTCATCGCCCATCGGACCATGGACAAGGTGTTCCCCGCCGACCGGTATTCGGCGGTGGCCATCGCCGGCGCCGCCGGCCCCGCGGTCGAGATGGTGCGGCTGTTCCAGACCCAGCTGGAGCACTACGAGAAGGTGGAGGGAGTGGTGCTCAGTCTCGAGGGCAAGGCCAACCAGCTCGGCCAGATGGTGCGCGAGCACCTGCCGATGGCCATGCAGGGTCTGGCCGTGGTCCCCCTGTTCGCCGGTTACGACCTGGCCCGAGGCACCGGCCGCATCTTCACCTACGACGTGACCGGCGGCCACTATGAGGAGACGGAGCACAGTGCCACCGGTTCGGGCGGGCGCGACGCCCGCACCACGATCAAGCTCGGCTACCGGGTCGGCCTCTCCCGTGACGAGGCGGTGGAGCTGGCGATCCAGGCGCTGTACGAGGCTGCCGACGAGGATTCCGCCACCGGTGGGCCCGATGTGATCCGGGGGATCTACCCGCTGGTGGCGACCGTGACCGCCGAAGGCTTCGACGCGGTGGGCGAGGATGAGGTGGCTGAGCGCTTCGCCGCCCTCATCGAGCGCCGTCGGACCGAGGGGGCCCAGCGATGACCATGCCCTACTACGTGGCGCCCGAGCAGATGATGAAGGACCGCGCCGAGTACGCGCAGAAGGGGATCGCCCGGGGACGGTCGCTCATCGCGGCCATCTACGCAGAGGGCATCGTGATCGTGGCGGAGAACCCTTCCCGGTCGCTCCACAAGATCAGCGAGATCTATGACCGCATCGCGTTTGCCGGGGTGGGCAAGTACAACGAGTTCGACCAGCTGCGCGTCTCGGGTATCCGCCACGCCGACACCAAGGGGTTCGCCTACAGCCGCGAGGACGTGGACGCCCGTTCGCTCGCCAATCTCTATGCGCAGTACCTGGGACAGGTGTTCACCCACGAGATGAAGCCACTCGAGGTCGAGATCCTGGTGGCCGAGCTCGGGACCGACCAGCGCCCCAACCAGCTCTACCACGTCGCCTACGAGGGCACCATCACCGACGAGGACCGGTACGCGGTGCTCGGGGGCGAGACCGAGGCGATCGCCGAGAAGGTCGAGAGCGCATGGGAAGAGGGTTGGCCCCTGTCGGCGGCCCTCCGTGCCACCGTCGATGCGCTGGCCGGCCCCGACCGCACCCTGGGTGGCACCGACCTCGAGGTGGCCTTGCTGGCGCAGGGGAGCGATCGACGGACCTTCCGCCGGCTGCTACCGGCGGAGCTCGACAGCATCCTGGTCGGTCCACCCGTCTGACCTCCGAGGGGAGCCGGGCGCTCCGGGCACCCCGGTGCCGCCCGGGTGGGCCCGGTCTCCGGCTTCGGCTGTGACGTCCGCAGGGACGTCAGGGGCGGCGTCCGTTCGCGTCGGCCAGTGGCACGGTACCGTGAGGAGCATGGACAAGCGGATCTTCGGCTTGGAGAACGAGTACGGGGTCACGTGCACGCTCCGCGGCCAGCGTCGGCTCAGTCCCGACGAGGTGGCTCGCTACCTGTTCCGGAGGGTCGTGAGCTGGGGCCGCTCGTCCAATGTCTTCCTCGAGAACGGGGCCCGGCTCTACCTCGACGTCGGCAGCCACCCTGAGTACGCCACGCCGGAGTGCGACGACATCGCCGAACTGGTGGTCCATGACAAGGCGGGCGAGTGGATCCTCGCCTCCTTGGTGCACGGCGCCGAGGAGCGGCTGCGCGAAGAGGGGATCCGGGGCGACGTCTACCTGTTCAAGAACAACACCGACTCCGCCGGCAATTCCTACGGTTGCCACGAGAACTACCTCACCAGCCGGAACGACGACTTCACCCACTACACCGAGGTGCTGATCCCATTCCTGGTCAGCCGCCAGGTGTTCGCCGGCGCGGGGAAGATCCTCCAGACGGCCCGAGGCCCGGTCTTCTGTCTCAGCCAGCGGGCGGAGCACATCTGGGAGGGCGTGTCCTCTGCCACCACCCGTAGTCGACCGATCATCAACACCCGGGACGAGCCCCACGCCGATGCGGAGAAGTACCGGCGTCTCCATGTGATCGTCGGCGACTCCAACATGAGCGAGTACGCCACGTTCCTGAAGGTGGGCACCACCAGCATTCTGCTGCGGATGTTGGAGGACCCGGTGACCGTGTTCCGTGACCTCACCCTCGAGAACCCGATCCGGGCGATCCGCGAGATCAGCCACGACATCACCTGCCGACGCAAGGTGCGGCTGGCCAACGGACGCGAGATGAGCGCTCTCGACCTGCAAGGTGAGTACCTCCAGCGCGCCCTCAAGTTCCGTGATCGCCAAGGTCTCTCGGCCCAGGAGGACCGGGCGCTCGACATGTGGGAGCACTGCCTGAAGGGACTGGAGAGCGATCCGCTGTCCCTCCACCGCGAGTGCGACTGGGTGGCCAAGTACCGGGTCATCGATCGCTACCGTCACCGACACGGTGTGTCGCTGCAGAGCCCGGCCGTCTCCCTGCTTGATCTTCAGTACCACGATGTTGACCGTGACCGGGGCCTCTACTACCGGCTCCAGCGCCACGACCAGG
>DAHXOD010000059.1 GCA_027365055.1 bacterium | reverse complement strand
GGCCTACCTCCTCGGCGCACCCCGGGGCCAGGGACTGCTTGCCGCCGGCGTCGACCGGGTCGTCGGCATCGTGCTCACCCCACACCAGTCGTCGCTCGGCTCGGGTGAGTACCTCCAACGGGCCGGTGACGCGCTGACCGCCACCGCCCCTGACGTCGAGTACCTGGCCATTCCGTCGTGGCACCGGGCACCCGGGTTTGCCTCCCTCCTGGCCGAGCGGACGGAGGCAGTGCTCCCCGATGGCGCCCGGCCCGGCGAACCGTCGCCGCCGCCGACCGGCGCCGGCGCGCCGACCACGGTCTTCTTCACGGCCCACAGCCTGCCCGAACGGGTGATCGCCGCCGGCGATCCGTACCCCGAACAGGTCCGTCAGTCGGCCGAGGACGTGGCCGACCTGCTCGGGCTCGACGAGCGCGACGGCGTCGACTGGGGGGTTGCCTGGCAGAGCGCCGGGCGGACCGAGGAACCGTGGATCGGTCCCGACCTGCTCGCCGAGATCCGCCGGGTCGCCGACCGAGGGACCCAGGCGGTTCGGGTGTGCCCGGTGGGATTCGTCTCCGACCACCTCGAAGTGCTCTACGACCTCGACCTCGAAGCCACCGCGGTGGCCGGGGAGGTCGGGGTCGACTTCGCCCGCACGCAATCGCTCAACGACGACCCCCGCTTCCTCGCCATCCTCGCTCGCGTCGTCCTGGATGCGACCACCGAGAGCGCACCGGTGGCCGAGTCGGCAGACCGTCCGGCGTGAGCGCCGGCGGCCGGCCGGTGGTGGCCGTGATCGGAGCCGGGATCGCCGGGCTGGCCGCGGCATGGGAGCTGGTCACCAATCCAGGCGAGGGCGTCACACCACCGGAGGTCCACGTGTTCGAACGCGAGCAGCGGGTCGGCGGAAAGCTGGCCGCCGCCCGGTTCGCCGGTCGCACCGTCGACCTGGGCGCCGACGCGTTCCTCGGGCGCCGGCCGGAAGCGATCGACCTGTGCAACGATCTCGGCATCCAACACGAGCTGGTGCCGGTCGGTGCCTCGGGAGCGTCCGTCTTCGCCCGGGGGCGGTTGCGCTCCCTCCCTGGCGGCCTGGTTCTCGGACTGCCGACCCGATGGTGGCCTCTGGCGCGGTCGGGAGTGCTCAGCCCGCTGGAGTCACTCCGGGTCAGCCGCGATGTCCTCGTTCCCCATCCCGGAACCCGGGGCGTGGTCGGGGACCGGTCGGTCGGCGACATCGTCGACGAGCGCCTGGGTCGAGCGGTGGTGGACCGCCTGGTCGACCCCTTGATCGGAGGCATCAACGCCGGCGGGGTGGACGACCTCAGCACTGCCGCCACCTTCCCCGTGCTCTTAGCCGCCTCACACCAACCGGGCAGCCTGATGCACCGGGTTGCGCGAGCCCAGCGCCCGCCGGCTCAAGCCGATCCCGGGTCTCCCGCCGCTCCCGTGTTCTGGTCCCTGCGCGCCGGCACCGCCAGCCTGGCCGAACGACTGGGCGAACGACTGGGCGAACGCGGGGTGGTCCTCCATACCGGGGTGTCGGTGGACGCCCTCACCCGGGAGAACCCGGGGAACAGCAGCGGGCAGAACAGCAGCGGGCAGAACAGCAATGGGCACAGCGGCAGCGGGCAGAACGGCAATGGGGCGCAGCCCACCCGCGGCCGATGGCACCTGGTCCTCGGAGGGACCCAGGCGCTCGCCGCCCGTGACCGGAACGAGAGCTTCGCCGCCGACGCCGTGATCTGCGCCCTCCCCGCTCCGGGAGCCGCCGCGCTCCTGGCCGTCCACGCACCCATGGCCGCCGGCCTGCTCGCCACCATCGAGTACGCCTCAGTCGCCGTGGTCACCGTGGCCGTGCCGAGCGACGCCATCGGCCGGCCCCTCAGCGGCACCGGCTTCCTGGTGCCGCGCACCGCGGCGCTCGACGGGCGTCTCGCCCTGGTGACCGGGTGCACCTACCTGTCGCGCAAGTGGCCACACCTGGCTGTCCCCGGCCTCGAACTGCTCCGCATCTCCGTCGGTCGCCACGGGGACACCCGGGCGGCCGACCTCGACGACGATGAGCTGGGCACCTCGACCTACGCCCAGTGCGCCGGCATCCTCGCCATCGACGGCGCGCCGTCGGCGACGATGGTGACCCGGTGGGAGCATGCTTTTCCCCAGTATCGGACCGGGCACCTGATCCGGGTGGCCAAGATCGAGGAGTCCGTCGCCGAGCTCCCCGCGTTGGCGGTGGCCGGAGCGGCCACCCGCGGCGTAGGTATCCCCGCCTGCATCGGGAGCGGCCGCCAGGCCGGGCGGGCGGTGCTGCGGTCGCTGGTGGCCACCGGGGCGGGGCGACGATGACCGAGACCACCCGGGAACCGATCGACCCGTGGACGACAACCGAGGAGGGCGGGGACGAACCGGCATGGCGCTCGCGCCGCGGACCACCGACCGGCCAGGGGAAGCGGTCCCGGCGACGGGGAGCGGTGGCATTGCCGTCGATCCTCGCCGGTGTCGGCCTGGCCCTGTCGCTGCCGCCCTGGGGCTTCTGGATCCTCGCCTTCCCGGCCGCCGGTCTCCTCTGGTGGCGGCTGGCCGGTCTCCCCCCCCGGACCCGCCTGTGGGCCGGCTGGTTGGCCGGGCTGGGTTGCTACGTGCCCGGGCTCCTGTGGGCCCGCTCGTTCACGTTGGTGGGGGCTGCGGTCCTGATCGCCGTGGAAGCGCTCTTCCCGGCGGTGGCGTGCCTGGTGGTCCCTTCCGGTCCCACGGTGGCCCGCGCCCTGGTGTTCCCGGCGGCGATGACCCTGGCCGAGGCGGGCCGGACGAGCTGGCCCTTCGGAGGGCTTCCCATCGGCGGCGTGTTCCTCGGTCAGGCGGGTGGCCCGGTGCTGGGAGTCGCCCGGCTGGGTGGGCCGCTCGGGCTCAACCTGATGGTCTACGTCGGGGGCGTCGCCGTCGGTGCGCTCATCGTGGCGGCCCTGGCGGTGGCCCGACGGTCCCACTCCGGAGGGGACGCCGGCGACCGCAAAGCCGCGCCGGCCACGCGCTTCGGCGAAGCGAGGACCTGGCTGATGACCGGTTCCGTCGCACTGGTGGCCCTGGTCGGCGGCACCGTGATCGGGGCGCATGCGCCCGACGGGGGACCGTCGCGCGGCTCGCTGTCGGTCGCTGCGGTGCAAGGCGGGGGGAAGCGAGGGTTCCGAAAGTCCCAGATCAATCCGGCCACCGTGCTGGCCGCCCAGGTGCAGGCCACCGACCATCTGATCACGGAGACTGCCGGCCATCGACCACGACTGGTCCTGTGGCCCGAGGACGTGGTCTCCCTCTCCGAGCCACTGGCCGACTCACCCGAGCAGGGTGCGCTCTCCGCACTCGCCCGCCAGCTCCACGCCACCTTGGTGGTCGGGGTCACCGAGACGGTCTCGACCACCGCGTTCCGCAACGAAGTGGTCGCGTTCGCACCCGACGGATCCGTCGTGTCCCACTACGAGAAGGTCCACCGGGTCCCCTTCGGCGAATATGTGCCCTACCGCGGGTTCTTCAAGCACCTGGCCAACTTGTCGGCGGTGCCGCTCGATGCCGTGCCCGGCACCAAATCGGGACTCCTCCCCACTCCCGCGGCTCCGCTCGGGGCCATGATCTCCTACGAGGTCTTCTTCGCCGATCGGGGTCGATCGGCGGTGCGGGCCGGTGCCCGGTTGCTGATCGTGCCCACCAACACGTCGTCATACGCGACCGCCCAGGTCCCCACCCAGGAGATCGCCGCGTCCGAGGTCCAGGCGGTGCAGCAGGGTCGTGACCTGCTCCAGGCGGCGCCGACCGGCTACTCCGCCGCCATCACCAACCGGGGGCGCCTGCTCCAGCGATCCGTGCTGGGCAACCAACAGGTGATCCTGGCGACGCTGGACCAACGAAGTGGATGGACCGTCTACGTGCGGTTCGGTGACACGCCCGTGCTGGTGCTCTGCGCCGCAGCGGTGCTGGCCGGCTGGCTGATCGCCGATCGAGCACGGCGGACGGCCCGCCGTCCCTCCGGACCCGCCGCCTGACCCGGCCGGCTTCCTACCCGTAGTAACCGGAGTGGATGTACACGCACGGCACCCCTTCGGCGTGGAACATGGCGGAGTTGGCCGGGTCGTCCTCGAACGCAAGGCGCAGATCGAACCCGTAGGACCGCAACGCCGCGACCTCCTCCCGTTTGAACGAGGTGACCTGGGCGTAGTCCCCTCGCGCCCGCATCACCAACAGGTCCCAGCGCAGGCCGTAGCGGTGCAGCCATGCCAAGGTCTGCGGCTGCACGCTGAACGGCCGACCGGTGAGGAGGATCACCTGCAGTCGTCGGTCGAGGAGCTCCATCAAGCGAGCCAGCTCCTCGATCACCGGATCGTCGCCGCACGCCGAAAAGAACCGGGTCCAGTCCCGGCGCCCGTGTTCGAGGAAGTGCTGCCTCCCGACCGCGTCGGAGAGGACACCGTCCACGTCGAACACGACCGCCTCCCCTGGCTGCGGGAGCGGGCCGTTCCGCCAGGCCCAGTGGTCCGGCCCACCATGCCCAGCTTGGGGGCTCACGACCGCCTCCCCAGCGGACCTGCTGAGTCGCGGCCACGGGACCCGAGGGAACCGTCCGGCGGATTCTTCCGGCGGTTCGCCTGGTCACCATTGGCGCGGTCGTGCATGCATCCCTCTCCGGTCCCCGGCCGGACCCTGGTCGGACCGGCGCCGATCGAGCCTAACGCTGCCGGGAACCTACGATGGTGGGCAGCATGGCGACCGCGACGACATCCTCGGCGAGCGACGAAGGGTCGCAGGAGCGGGAGCGCGTCCGGATCATCGACGTGCCGATCATCGATATCCCGATCGGACGGCGTGTGATGGTGGTCAGCGACCTGCTGCTGACGGAGTCAGCGACGGAGTCTTCGCTTGCGCTCTCCTCCGAGCTCGCACGCACCCTCGACACCTGGGATGGCCCCGGGGTGGTGATCATCGCCGGCAACCTCTGCGACCTGACGGGATCCGCCACGCCCCGGCGGTGCGCCCGCACCAGCTTGGATGCTCATCCCCACCTCCGTGACGCCTGTCTCCGGTTCGTCGAGCGAGCGGATCGCCGGATCATCCGGCTGCCGGGGACCCACGAGTCCGGGATCGGCGACGACCCCGACGACCCCGACGACCCGCCGGTCGACAAGCCCGGATTCGAACAGCACCCGGCGGTCGACCTGCAGCTCCATACCACCACCGGTGTCCGGCTCGTCCGGGTCGAGCCCGGCGATCATGCGTACACCGCCGGATGTTCCGGAGCCGAGACGCCGTTCGACCCGGCTGCGGACGCGAAGCCCGGTGCGGTCAACGGCTCCTTGGCGGCCGGCCGATGGCGCGAGCTGGTGGCCCGGTCCGAAGAAGGAGCGCCCTGGCTGGCCGGGCTCCACCGGCTGAGCGACCCCTCCGCACTCACCCGGTTCGTCACCTCGCGCACGCTCTACCGCCGGCTGGGCCGCTACGCCTGGTGGCTGCTGATCCCGTTCGCCGCGGCCGGGCTGCTCCGGCTGGCCGTGACCCCGCAGGTGCTCGCGCACCTCGGTCACGGTCTCCCCGCCAAGGCGATCCGCCATGCCCACTCCGCCGACCTGACCGACCAGCTGGTGATCGCCGCGCTCGTCGCCTTCGTCGTCCTCGGCGTGCTCAGCCTGGTCCTCGGAGTCGTCAGCCGACGCATGTGGTCGATCCTCGGAGGTGGAGCGCTCGACGAGGTACGCACCGAGACAGTGGCCAACGACACCGCCCGCGACTCCAGCCGCCGCCTCCTCGGAGAGGGGTACGCCGGGCTGATCACCGGGGCGACCTTCCACCCCGAGCTGACCAACCTCGGGGTGGGGTTCTACGCCAATGTCGGTGCCACCGCCGAGGTCGTCGAGGAGCACCGAGGGCGGCTCGGACTTCCCCCGGCCTTCCTTCATACCCAACAGGTCAGCTGGGTCGAGCTCGAGACCGGTGCTGACCTGCACGTCCGGCTGCTCCTCGCCCGCAACGAGCTCCGCTCCCCGAGCGTGCTGGAGCGCCTGGTCACCGCTCGACGGAGGGTTCGTACCCTCCATCCGGTCGTGGTGGCCGCGTACCCGCGTGGGGAGTCGTGGCCGCCAGCGCCCGATCTGCGCCACGCCCACCGCCAGACCCGGCGGGTCCGCCGGCTCGCCGCGGCGGCCATCCTCTTCGCCGGCCTGGTCGACCTCCTCGACGCCATCACCCCCCCACTGCGCTTCCGCCTCCACCTGCTGCTCGAGATCCTCCCGATCCGCGCCACGGTGGCTGCAGGGACACTGGTCGCGCTCGCCGGCCTGGCGCTGATCGCGCTCGGGCGGGGCATCCTTCGTGGCCAGCGCCTGGCCTGGCAGGTGGCAGTGGTGCTCCTGTCGGGCACGCTGATCTTGCACCTGATCGCGGGGGCGGACATCGAGGAGAGCATCCTCGCGCTCGGCATCATGGTGCTCCTGGTCACCCACCGGGCCGACTTCCAAGCTGCTTCCGACTGGCCGTCGATGCGCTCGGCCGTCGCCGCCCTGGTCGGAGGGGCCATCGGGATCGTCGTCCTCGCCACCATCTCGGTCGAGCTGTTCGCCCACGTGGGTCGCCATCACCATGGTTCGATCCCGGTGTTGACCGCGCTGTGGGCCGTCTCCGAACGGATGGTGGGAGTGCAGACCGTCCCCCTCCCCCTCCGGCTGAACCGGTTCCTCGCACCGACCCTGCTGGTCATCGGGGTCTCCGTCGTCGCCGTCGCCCTGTTCCTGATCTCACGTCCCGTGGTCGACCGGCGGATGACCAGCGGACGGGGTGCCGACTTCCGGGCCCGGGACATCGTTCGACGTCACGGGCACTCGACCCTCGACTACTTCGCCCTCCGCACCGACAAGCAGTGGTTCTTCCACCGCGACAGCCTGGTCGCCTACGCCATCTACGGCGGCGTGTGCCTCATCTCCCCCGATCCGATCGGCCCCGAGAACGAACGGGAGCAGGTTTGGGCCGCCTTCCGGCGGTTCGCCGATGCTCACGGCTGGGTGCCCGCGGTGATGGGCGCAGGGGAGGACTGGCTCCCGGTCTACCGGGACTCGGGGATGCACAACATCTACATCGGGGACGAGGCGGTGGTCGACGTCCAGGGGTTCTCGTTGGCCGGCGGGTCGAAGAAGGGACTACGCCAAGCCCACAACCGGATCCTGAAACGGGGCTACACCGCCAGCTTCCACGACCCCGCCTCGCTCGACCCCACGCTCTCCGAGGAGCTGGTCGCCCTGATGCGCCTCAGCCGGCGCGGCGAGCACGAGCGGGGTTTCTCGATGATGCTCGGCCGGGTCTTCGATCCCCGGGACACCGGGCTGCTCCTGACCGTCGTGCACGATCCCACCGGGAAGGCGGCAGCCATGTGCCAGTTCGTCCCCTCCACAGGGATCAACGGGTTCTCACTCGACCTGATGCGGCGCGACCCGAGCGAGCACCCCAACGGGCTGCTCGACTTCGCCCTGTGCTCTACCATCGAGCACCTCCGCACCGGCGGCTACCAGGGCCTCAGCCTCAACTTCGCCGCCCTGCGCTCCACGCTGGCCGGCGAGAAGGGTGACGGTCCGGTCCAACGAGCCGAGCGATGGTTCCTCAAGCGGATCTCGAGCTTCGCTCAGATCGAGTCCCTGTGGCTGTTCAACGCCAAGTACGACCCCGACTGGCTCGCCCGCTACGTCGTGTTCGACACCGCAGAGCACCTGGTTCCGGTCGTCATGGCCATCCTCCGGGCAGAATCGTTGTGGGAGATCCCGGTGCTCGGGCGACTCCTCGCCCTCGGAGCGGAGAAGCGCATGCTCGCCGCCCAGCACGAGACAGAGGCGTTCATCGCCTCCTTTGCATCACCCGACGAAGCTCCAGGATCATCGACGGAGAGAGCGCCGGTCACGCCACCTGCCACCCCGCACCGAGCGCGCTGAACGCGCTGCCTCCGATCGATCAGGGCTGACGGGTTCCGCCTGCCTCGGCCGCCTCGGCCGCCACGTCCACCGGGGAAGTCGCGAGTGCGACGGGATCATCAAGGGGCTCGACATCCCCTGACGTGCCAGCTCCGGTCGCTTCGTTGCCCCGCGGGCGGAGCTGAGGCCTGCGCCCGGCCACCATTCCCACCAGGCCCACGAACGCCAGCGTGATCAGGGCGACCACCACCACCACCAACGGGGTCGGGTTCGACCAGGTCACCAGGACCAGCGCCCCGATGCCGGCCACCCCCCACTGCAGCGTGGGCCGGTGGCCGGCGATGAACCGGAACCCCGGATTGTCGACGAACCAGGCGGGCCACCCCCACCCGGCGAGCCGGTGCCGGAGCCGTCGGTTGCCCGCCAGCAGAGCGATCACGGCGACGACCACCGACAGGGCCAGGATCACCCGGATCGTATCGAGCGGAACCGCGGTGACCACGTCGTAGGCGGACTGGGCGGCGGCACGGGACACCGACGGCCCGAGCGCATGGAGATACAGGTTCCGTCCGATGTCGAACCCGACCAGCAGGGCGACCATGGTGACGGCCAGGCCCACCGCCACCCGTACCAGACCCCGACGCCGATCCGTCGTGGCGAACACCGCTCCGGCGAACAGGGCCAGTGCCGCAAAGGGCAGGAACAGGGCCAGCCGGTCGAGGAGGCGGACCAGTCGTTGGGCGCGGGCGAGCTGGTCGGACTGGAAAAGCACCAGTTGAGTGTCCTTCCCGGTCGGGACACGGTCGAAGATGGTGATCCCCCGCTGGTCGAGCTGATGCTTGACCTGGTTGGCCACCTGACTCAGGTCGAGCGACACCTGACCATGCTGGCTCGAACGCAGCACCCCGGTCCCCGATCCGGTGAGCAGGGCCACCAACTGGCTGTGGGCTCGTTGATTCGCTTCCGCCCACAACGTCTGGAACTCCGGCGAGCGAACCACTGCCTGGGTCGCCTGGCGCACCGCGTCCTGTACGCCGGTGGTGATGGGCGCCGCCAGGAATGAGGCCTTGGCGGGAAGGGCGTCGGTCACCCGCTGACGGAGATCGACACCCTCGACCAGGCGCGAGCTGACCGTGTCGGCCACCGCCGCCTGGATCGCCGGGTCTGCGGCAAGGGGCTGCACGGTGGAGACATAGGTGGACGTGTTCAGCACCTCGTTGCGGACGAAGATGACCAGTACCGAAACCGCGGCGAACACGCACGCGAGCACCACCAGGATCCACGACAGGGTCCGGCGTACCCGGTGTGAGCTCCCGGCACGCACCCGACCTTCGTACAGGTCGTGGTACTCCTCGCGGAGGCGATCGTTCTCGCGCCGGAGCCTGGCAATCTCCTCCTCTCCTTGATCCATCGGGTCACTGTACTGTCGGGTCACCGCTCGGAGCCTGACCGTCGCGATCCGTCGGATCGGCGGCGTCAAGACCACCGGGAACTCCCCCCGGTATCCGGCCGAGCAGGGCGAAGGCGGTGGTCGGGAACACCACGACCGACACCACGGCCGCGGCGACCAGCGCCACCTCGGTCGACGGATCGACGAGATGCGACGTGCGGGCCAGCTCGACGATGACCACCACAATCGGCAACGTGGTGGCTGAAAAGAGCGCGAACGGCCAACGCTGGCCCGGCGGGAGCTCCCTTCGATGGAACAGCCACACCGGAAGCCCCCGGGCCACGATGAAGCCGACCACGAAGAGCGGAACCCGCAACAGGGCCCGGGGATCGTGGGTCAGGGATCCGACGTCGAGCTCCATGCCGCTCACCACGAAGAACACGGGAACGAGGATCCCGTACCCGATGGCGTCGAACTTGGCTCCGACTGTCTCGAGGTCGAGACCGGCCGAGCCCAGCCGCACCACGATGCCGGCTGCGAACGCCCCGAGCAGCGCGTCGAGGCCGACGCTCGAAGCCAACCACAACAGTCCGACCAGGATCAAGAGGGTGAGCCGGATCGGGAGTTGGCCGACACTGTGGGTGTGGCGGGGGGGCG
>DAHXOD010000058.1 GCA_027365055.1 bacterium | reverse complement strand
CTCTCAACAAGCCGATCGTGGGGATGGCGTCGACACCCGACGGACATGGCTACTGGCTGGTCGCCTCCGACGGCGGGGGGTTCTCCTTCGGTGATGCCAACTTCTACGGCTCGCTGGGCGCTCGGCCGCCGTCGACCGGTGTGATCGGGCTGTTCTCGACCATCGCCGGCTCCGGCTACACCATCGTCAGCGGCAACGGAACAGCGACGGAGTTCTAGCGAGCCGCTCCGAACAGTGGGCTCTGTTCGGGCTGTGAGCAACCGACCAGCGCACACCGTCAGCGCCCGAATCGGCGATCTCGCACGCCCGGCCAGGCACTGGCCGCTGCCGCGACGGGGTGCAGAACATCCGCCGCCGGCACAACTGCCGGGTATGCTGGCATACATGAAGCGAACCACGGTCAAGCTTCCCGACGATCTCGATGCTCGACTCCGTCACGAGGCTGAGCGACGAGGCTCGACCGTGTCCGAGCTCACCCGAGAGGCCATCGAGGCTCACCTCGGCGGCAGATCGGGTCGACGGAAGTTGATCGCCTCCGCCGCAGGCAGGAGCGGTTCGCACGACGTCTCAGTCCGCATCGAGGAGATTCTCCGCCACGAGGTCTCCCGATAACCCTCCTTGTCGATGCCGGCCCGCTCTACGCCTACGTCGACGCAGACGACGACCACCATGCCGAGTGCCTTGACCTGCTCGAGTCCTCTCCGGGTCCGCTGCTGGTACCCGCACTGGTCATCACGGAGGTGGTCTACCTACTCGGGACTCGACTCGGTCACGACGCTGAAGTGCGGTTCCTGGGGGACTTCGCCGCTGGCAACCTGATCCCCGAACACGTCGCAGCCGAAGATTGGCTGCGCATGGCCGAACTGGTCCAGACCTACAGGAATCTGCCATTGGGAACGGTCGACAGCTCCGTGATCGCCGCCGCTGAACGGTTGTCGATCAGTGACGTGGCCACCCTCGACCGACGCCACTTCACCGTCGTGCGGCCCAACCACGTCACCGCCCTCAACCTGTTGCCCTGAACCTGACGACCGCGGCAGTACGCCCCATCTCGCAGCGGGTGCCTCGCGGGCGAGGACCGCGTGTCCTCGGCGCTCTCACGTCTGCGACTGAGCGCAGAATGCCGTGCCTGAACGACGACGGAGGCCGCCCTCTCCACGCTCGCGCCTTGGCCCCAGGAGGGCCGGCCACGTGAAGGTGTTGAGAAGGCTAACGCTGGTAGCTATGCTGGGGCTAATAGCGTTAGCCTTGCGACCAAGGAGAACACCGTGGACCACGCCAGCCCCACCCGATACCGCAAGCCCGGCTGGTTCACCCAGCACGTCCTCAACAAGGTGGTCGTCAGGTTGACTCGCTCAGGCATCAGCGTCTGGGGCAGTCGGGTGCTCGAAGTGACCAGGCGGAGTTCCGGCGAGGTGCAACAGGTACCGGTCAACGTGCTTTCGTTCGACGGCAGCGACTACCTGGTCTCGGCGCGCGGCACCGGCCAGTGGGTTCGCAATGTCCGAGCCGCTGACGGCCGGCTCGACCTGCTCCTTGGTCGAAGGCGCCTGCATGTCATCGCGACCGAGCTCACTGACGACGAGAAACCACCGGTGCTGCGGGCCTACCTGCGGCGATGGAAGGCCGAGGTGGGGCTGTTCTTCGAGGGGGTCACTGCCGACTCGACCGACGACCAGCTACGCGCTGCGGGACCCGACCACCCCGTCTTCATACTCCGGGAGGTGTCGTGATCGGCGGCACACCGGAAGCCTCGTCGAGGCCGCTTCCTCGGGAGCGCTCGCCCCGTGTCCACCAGATCATCGGCGCTGCAAGGGAGCTCCTCGAAGCACACGGACGGGAGGCGCTGACGATGCGGCGGTTGGGCGAGGTGCTCGGAATACGAGCACCGTCGCTCTACAAGCATCTCTCCGGACGGTCCGCCATCGAGCTCGCCCTGGTAGAGGTCGGCCTCGATGAGACCGGCGTGGCCCTTCACCGTGCGGTGGCAGCCCCGGCGCACGATCGGATCGGTCATCTTCTCGATGCCTACCGTGCGATGGGATCGGCCAACCCCGAGCTCTACCGCTTGGTCGCCTCGGGATCGTTCCCGCGTGCCGACTTGCCCCCCGGCCTGGAGGCGTGGGCCGGCGAGCCGTTCTACATCGCGACCGGCGATCCGTACCTCGCTCAGGCCCTGTGGTCCTTCGCCCACGGGACGCTGATCCTCGAGATCGACCGTCGATTTCTCGAAGGATCCGATCTCGACCAGACCTGGCGAGCGGGCCGCGAGGTGTTCACGGCGGCTCGACTCGCACTCGTGAGGGCTTCCTCGAGCTGATCCATGCACCGCGGGTGCCGCGCTCAGTTCCAGGTTGCTGCTAATTCGTCGAGTGCAGATCGACGCGCCAGTGGTGCGACCCGTCCGCACCCGGACGTGCGTCGCTGGGAACTGCGGGGCGCGGAGCAGTTGGCGTGCCGTGGTGCCGACGTGATCGTGTCGAATGGAGGATCCGGCGCCGGCAAGACCTCGATCGCTCGCGGTCCCGTCGACGCGCACGGCGTGCCAGTAGGTGATGCCGAGCCCATCGCCGTCATCGCCGATGGTGGCGTGTTGGTCCGAGATGGCTTCCGTCGGATGCACCCGATGGAGCAGTGAACCCGCGCGTCCGCCGGTCCGGTTCCCCGATCGAACGGCTCGCGCTGCGCCTCCGGGATTGGTGCCGTGCGCATCGGACCGAAGTGCCCGCCCATGCAGCCATCAAGCGATCGACTGCTGCCATCGCGGTCGACGCCGCGACCTAGGCAGAAACCGAAGGTCCGGTGGTGGACGTCGTTCTCGCCGCCGCCGAGAAGTGGACCGTCGCCACGGGCCGATGTCGATTATCGCTCGCGACCGACAGCGCATTGCCGCCTATCGCTTGATCTTCAGGTGCGGCCCGAGTGCGAGGCCGATCCACAAGAGGACTGCAGCGCAGGTGCCGATGGTCGCTCCGTAGTCGGCGTGGAGGTTCGGGCCCGGATTGACTGACTGGCGTGCGGGTGCTTCCAGAAAAGTGACCACCAGGAGGACAGTTGCCGCCAGGAGAAGGAGCCGCCTGGCGACCTTGCTCGCCGACCAGGTCGCGATGGCCGCGCCGATGGCGACTCCGACGGCCAGGACGAAGAGCAGTAACGCCCAGTTCCGAGTACCCGGCGACCAACCGAGATTGAGCCAGTGCGAGAACGGCGTCCAGGACGGGGTTTCGGCACTGGTGAACCAGGGCAGCGCCATGCTCGCCATGAGCAGGCTGACCAGCGCCAAGGAGGCGAACAGCGTCAGGCGCCGCGAGCGTGCGGTCGACGGACCAACGGTCAGGCCAGTTGGCGGAGACGGACCCTCGAACAGGTCGACCGAGTGCTCATCCACGAGGCCATGTTGCCACCGGCAAGGCCGCCACGATGCCGCATCAGCACGGAGGCGGCCCCGACGGTGCTGACGTCCGACGGGGATGGTCGGCGCTTGCCGTCGTCGGTCCCTGGGGTCCCGGCGTGCCGCGGCGTGCACCCGCATGTCGTTGACGACGACCGGAACCGGGCACCAGGAGACGCGGAGCTGCACTCCGAGCGCTTGCGTGCTCCGCTGAAACCAGGGATCGGTTGTTCGTCGAGCGTGACGGAGGACCGGCCGACCGAGCCGATCTCGTGTGGGTCGTGCGATCATGGACGGATGGGAACCGAGCCGGGACATCACCGGGAACCGGACAAGGCCGCGACGGAGGCCGCCTTGGAGGCGGCCGCTCTGCGGCTCTTGAACCGGGACGGCGTACTGGCCGGGTTGAACCTCCGTGAGGTGGCGGCCGAGGCGGAGGTGAACCGGGGGCTCGTGTACCACTACTTCGGCTCCCGTCGGAACCTTCTGCGCTCCGCCCTGCGGGCCGACGCCCGGCGTCGATTTGCCGAAGTGGCGGAAAGTGCGGACCTCCCACTCCGGGAGCGGTTTTCGCGGTTTGTGCAAGCGATGGTGCGACACCGGCGGGCGGTCGGCCTGGCGACGCTGCTCGTGCAGGACGGGGACCTGTCGTTGCGGACCATGCCGCTGCGAGAGAGCACATTGCAGGTGCTCCAGCGCGACGTCGACCAGGGACATCTCGACGAAGTCGATCTCGACGCGGTGCACGTTGCGATGGTGTCTCTGACCTATGGCTTCGTGCTCTACCGCGAGCGGTTCGCAGCCGAGCTCGGGGTCGGGGTCTCCGATCTGGACCTGAGGTTCACGGCGATCGCCGATCGGATGCTGTCGGGTCTGGAACCCCGATAGCGCTCCCGTCACCGTGCCGGAGCGGTTCGGCCGGCTCTGTTCGTCGGTCGAGGCCGTGGATTAGCATTCCGTCAATGAGCACGACGACTCCCCCACGCCTCGGCAGCGACTACCGGCGCATCACGGTCGATCCGACCACACCGATCATCGGTGCCGAGGTCACCGGGGTCGACCTCGGCGCGGTCGATGACGAGACATGGACCGAGATCGAGCACGCCTTCTCCGACCACCTAGTGGTGTTCTTCCGTGACCAGCACCTCACGCCCGAGCGGCACATGGCGTTGGGCCGCCGGCTCGGGGAGTTGCACGTGCATCCAGCAGCGCCCTCGCTGGCCGGCTATCCGGAGGTGATGGTCATCCACGCCGACGAACGTTCCAAGGTGGTGGCCGGCAACGGGTGGCACACCGACGTGAGCTGTGACGAACGTCCCCCGCTCGGTACGATCCTCTATCTGACGCGGACCCCGTCCTCCGGCGGCGACACGATGTTCGCTTCCATGTACGCGGCCTACGACGACCTGTCCGATACGATGAAGGCGTTCCTCGCCCCGTTGCAGGCCGAGCACGCGTCGCGCCATGTGTATGCCGGCCGCTACGGCTCGAAGGAGGGTGACTCCCGAGACGGCAGCTTCCCCGAGGCGATCCATCCTGTCGTGCGCACCCATCCCGTCACCGGCCGGAGAGCGCTCTATGTGAACCGGGCCTTCACCACTCGTATTCTCGGCCTGTCGGCAACGGAGAGCAGGGCCCTGCTCGACCTGCTCTTCGCCCACCAGGAGAACCCCAAGTACCAGTGTCGGTTCCGGTGGCAGCCCAACTCGGTGGCCATGTGGGACAACCGCTGCGCCCAGCATTTCGCCATCTGGGACTACTTCCCCGAGGTCCGCAGCGGGGTACGGGTCAGCGTCATCGGCGATCGACCGTCATGAGCAGCGGGATCGAGCCTTCGTCGAGCCGTGAGGAGGCGAACCTCTTCGCGTTCCAGGTGTGGAGCTACAAGCAGGGTGAGATGGTGTCGCTGCTCATCCACCTCGGCGACCGCCTCGGCCTCTACCGGGTCATGTCGGGTGCGGGGCCGCTCACTGCTGAGGGGATCGCCGCACGGGCCGGCCTGGATGCACGGTGGGTGCTCGAGTGGGTCCGTGGCCAGGCGGCCGCCGGCCTCGTCCGGTGGGACGACGACGACGACCGGTTTGAGCTCACCGACGCTGCCGCGGCCGTCCTCGCCGACGAGCAGAGCTCGCTGCTCTTCGCCGCCGGAGCCTTCGGCCCGCCTGCCGCACCCGACTTCGTCGACGATCTGGCCGAGTCCTTTCGCAGCGGCGTGGGCATGCCCTACGACCGGCAGGGACCGGCGGGGGTCCACCGCACGGAGCGCATGCTCGGCCCCTGGACCCGGTTGGCCCTTGTCCCCCGCATTCTGCCTGCGCTCGATGGTGTGGTCGCCAAGCTCGAACAGGGCGGCGTGGTGGCCGACGTCGGTTGTGGTGCCGGCGTCGCCGTTGTCGCCATGGCCAAGCGGTTCCCTCGGTCCCGCGTCCATGGCTATGACATCTCCCGGCACGCCATCGAACGGGCTCACCAGCTCGTCGCCGACGCCGGACTCGATAATGTGACCCTCCATAATTCGGGAGCCTGCGACCTCCCGGACGAGCCGACGTTCGACTTCGTGTTGACCTTGGACTGCCTCCACGACATGACCCGACCGGCCCAGTCGATCGGCGCCATCCGCCGCTCGATCGCGCCCGACGGCACCTGGCTGATCAAGGACATCCGCTGTGCACCTGTACCCAAGGACAACCTCGCCAACCCGATGGCGGCGATGATGTACGGGTTCTCCGTCGCCAGCTGTCTGTCATCGGCTCTGTCCGAACCTGATGGTGCCGGCCTCGGGACGCTCGGTCTCCACCCGGAGCTTCTCGGACGGATGTGCGCGGACGCCGGATTCAGCCGCTTCGACCTGCACGATATCGACGAGCCCGCCAACCTCTACTACGAGGTCCGTCCGTGACCGGCTCGTCCCCGGCGGGCTCCCGACGCCCCTGAGCTCGATCGGCTGCGCACCGGGCGTCGCGCCGTCGCCTGCCACGAGGCCGCCGCAACGGTCCGCGAGACCCCGCGAGGAAGCGCCGCGAAGCCAGGCTCCTCCGCCGTCGATGCGGCCTCCGATGCGGCCGACCACACGTCGTTCGCGCCGGTGGCCCCGTCGGTCGTGTCCGAGAAGCACCAGGTGCCCGCTCTGCGGTCCATGAGGCGACGTGGACGGACCAGGTGCCGGTGGATGCTGCTGGCCTCCCTCGTGTCGCCCGGGTAGCCTGATGCCGATGGCGGACCGCCACGACGCTCGAGTCGCCAGGTTCGACGAGGCCATCCGGGTGCCGGGTTCCCTGGTCACCGAGGTGCTGGAACGGCTGACGGGTGAAACGGTCATTGCCGACGTCGAGCACCAGTTCACTGCGTCGGACGGCCCCCAGAGCGTGCTGGATCTCAGCGAGGGGTCGAAAGTGATGAGCCGCGCCGTCGTCCTGCGCGGCAGCACGAGCGCACGCGCCTATGTGCTCGCCCATTCCACCATCGCCATCGCCCGGCTACCCGGTGGAGCGAAGCGACAACTCGAGGAACGGCGCGAGCCGATCGGCCGGATCCTCGTGGCACACGGGACGGCGGTGCGTCGGCAGACGATTCCCGGACCGGTCGACCGGCCAGGCGGCTTCGAGCGCCTGCGACGCCGAGCATCGAGTGCCTTCCTCGGCAGGCGTTACCTGATCGTTGCGAGCGGGCAACCGATTGCTGACGTGTGCGAGTGGTTCCTCCCCTCCATCCTCGACGCGATGGGAGCGGGCGACGGAGCAGCCGGTCGGTCCTCGTAGTCGCATCTCGGGACGGGACCCTGTCCGGGGCCCGCGACACGGGCACGGTGCCGCTCGCCGCCGGCAGCGCGGCGGTGTCCGCCGACGACGCCCGTGATCTTGTGCCGCTCGTCCAGCAGGCCAGTCACCACTCGGCGGACTGCCACTGCTCAGGTCCACTGCGGTCTCGAAGTGGACGCGGCACTGGCGGCAGGTACGGATCAGTGAAGCCCACCACCCGGAGGAGCGATCGCAACGGCAGGTGACACGGTCCGGTCGATCAACTGGGCACGCCTGTGCCGAACTGCTCGCGGAGGACTTGGCGGTAGAGCTTCCCATTGTCCTGGCGCGGCAGCTCGTCGACGAAGGCGATGGTGCGCGGGCACTTGAAATGGGCGAGGCGCGCCCGGCAGTGAGCGAGCAGCTCCTCGGCGAGCGCATCGCTGGGTTCGTAGCCAGCCTGGAGCTCGACCACCGCTTTGACGGCCTCCCCCCACTCGGGATCGGGGACCCCGATCGTCCCCGCATCCCCGACCGCGGGGTGCTCGAGGAGCACCGCGTCGACTTCGGCCGGGTAGATGTTGACTCCGCCGGAGATGATCAGGTTCGCCGATCGATCGGTGAGGTAGAGGAAGCCGTCGTCATCGAAGTGCCCGACATCACCGAGGGTGAAGTACGCCCCGGCGTAGGTGCCCGCCGTCTTGGCCGGGTCCTTGTAGTACTCGAATTCGGTCCCGACCGGGGCTTTGAGGAAGACGAGGCCGGTCTCACCGGGCGGGAGCGGTCGCGCCTCCTCGTCCGCCACGATGACCATCCCCTCGACCATCGGCCGCCCGACCGTTCCGGGGTGTGCGAGCCAGGTGGCGGGGTCGACGAAGGTACCGAGGCCTTCGGTTGCCGCGTAGTACTCCCACACCACCGGTCCGAGCCACTCCATCAACCGCTGCTTGACCGCCACCGGGCAGGGAGCTGCACCGTGCAGCACGGAGCGGAGCGAGGACAGGTCGTAGCGTTCGCGGATGTCCGGAGGCAGGGACAGCAGGCGGTGGAACATGGTGGGCACCATGTGGGTGTGGGTCACCGCGTACCGGTCGATCAGACGGAGGGCTTCCTCGGCGTCCCACTGCTCCATCAGCACCACCCCGGCTCCGAAGTTGAGCGGCAGGGCCAGGGAGAAGAGCAACGGTGCCGCGTGGTAGAGCGGCCCGGTGCACAGGTGTTGGTCGCCTCCGGAGTCCGAATAGCCGAAGAGGTTGAGGGTGGTGGATCCGGTGGTCGCCCCCGGTGGCCGGTAGACCCCCTTGGGGCGGCCGGTGGTCCCCGAGGTGTAGAGCATGGACGTCCCCAGCACCGGGTCGGAGAGGTCGGACCCGTCCTCTGCCCCCAGCAATCCGCCGTAGTCGACCGTCCCGGGGCCGGCGTCCCCGACGACGACCACCAGTGGGCGCGGTTCGATCGTGTCGGCTGCGGCCGTGGCGAGTGCCGCATGGGTGTCGTCCACGACCAGCACCTTCGCCTCGCAGTCGGCGACGATGTAGGCCACTTCGTCGGCATGGAGGTGCCAGTTGATCGGGGTGAACCGGAGACCGCTCCGCAGGCACGCCTGGACGACCTCGGCGAACTCGGGCCGGTTGCCGCACAGCAGCGCCACCGCGTCGCCGGTGGTCAGCCCGCGGTGGCGCAACGCGCGGGCCAGCTGGTTGGCTCTGGTGTTGAGCTCGGCGAAGCTCCGGTCACCCAGGGAGGAGCGGATCGCCGGTCGATCCGGGTGGTGGGCTGCCCACCACGCCAGCAGCATCCCCTGGTCGGCCAGCCGGGACCGGTCCGCCGTCCCGCCCGGGCCGACCGGTGGCGTGGGTGTGGGAGGTGTGCTCGTCATCGTGTGTTCGTCTCCGATCGGGGTGTGAACAGGGGGAGGTGCCGACCGTCGGAGAGGGCTTCCCAGCAGACGGTCACCGGTAGGTCGACGCTGACCTCGTCCGGGGCGCACCCGATCACGTTGGTCATCAGACGGACGCCCTCGTCGAGGGCGACCAGCGCGACCACGAACGGGGATCCATCGGCGAAGGAAACCCCCTCGACCCGGTGGTCGATGGTGAACGCGTGCACGACCCCGGTCCCCGATGCCTCGCGCCACTCGATGTCCCGGTCGAGGCAGAGCGGGCAGAACGGTCGGGGATAGAAGAACGGGCGCCGACACGGCCGGCACCAGGGGAGGAGCAATCGCTTCTCACGGGTACCGGCCCAGAAAGGCTCCGCACCGTGGGTGACCGGGGGCTCGAGACGGTTGCGGACCTGGTTCACCGGACCGCCTCGGTGCCGAGCACCAGCGTGGACATGCACGAAAGCACGAGCCCGGATCCGTGGGCGATGGCGACGTCGACGTGCGGTTGCTGGCGTTCCCCGCAGTCGCCACGGAGCTGGCGGACCGCCTCGACGATCAAGAACATGCCGTACATCCCCGGGTGGGTGAACGAGAGCCCGCCGCCGTTGGTGTTCATCGGCAGCGACCCTCCCGGGCCGGTGCGCCCGTCCTCCACGAACGGGCCACCTTCTCCCTTGGCGCAGAACCCGAGATCTTCCAGGTGGAGGAGCGCGGTGATGGTGAAGCTGTCGTACCCCATGAGGAGGTCGACGTCGGACGGGCGGAGCCCGGCCATGGCGAACGCCCGCGTCCCCGACACCTTGCCGGGCGTCGTCGTGAGATCCGGCATCTGAGAGATCATGGCGTGGTCGTGGCAGGTGGCGGCTCCGAGCACGTAGACCGGAGGGTTGGGCAGGTCCTTGGCCCGCTCGGCGCTGGTCATCACGAAGGCTCCGGCACCATCGGTGACCAGACAGCAGTCGAGTCGGGGGAGCGGTTCGCACTC
>DAHXOD010000057.1 GCA_027365055.1 bacterium | reverse complement strand
CGACCACCCCGCGGGCCCGCCGTGCCCAGGCGTCCAGATCCCACAGGTTGCGGGCCAGCACCACCGGGTCCTGGTCGGGCACGGCATGCCACGTCACCAGGTCGGGCGCCACCACCGGATCGAGCTGGAGCGACACGTTGTCCGGTCGCAGCCACACGCCCTCGCGCAGCTCGGCCAAGCGAGCGAATGTGAGCGCTGCCCGGCGGGCGGTCCGGACCGCGGCCGGGGTGCCCGCACCCGACACCACCACGACCACGTGCCACCGCCCCGACCACGGTGCCGACACCCCGGCCCGGCTGGCCCGCTGGCGCTCCTGGCGGTCGAGCAGGCGCCCCTCCAGTCGATACCTGGCCGAGCCGTCGGTGCTCGCCTCGCCCGAGGCCACCATGCGGCTGAGCGCCACCCGGGCCCGGTTCTCGCTGATGCCGAACAGCGCGGCCACGTGGACCAGGTACGCCACCGGCAGTTCGGGCGGTTCCACCCCGAGCAGCGTGCTGGCCAGGACCGAGCGGGCCGTCAGCGGGCCATTACGACTTGTCATCACGTGTCAGAATAGTGTAATATCGGTTTCATGACAGCCACCATGGTGCCCGACGCGGCGGCTCGCCCAGACGTGCTTCCCACCGACCGGCTGTTGGAGAGCGGCAAGTGCGTGCCCGAACTGCGCGCCGAGCTGCGCCGGATCGACGACCGGCGCAACGCGTGGTCGGTGGTCGGGCTCTGGCTCTGGGTGGCATCGATGGTCGGCGTCGCCGTGTGGAGCGGCAACCTCTTCGTCTACCTGGCGGTCTTTGTGCTGATGGGACCGGTCCACGCCCGGTTCGCCATCCTCATGCACGAGGCGGCGCACAAGCTGCTGTTCACCAACAAGCGGGCGAACGACTGGGTCGGCACCTGGGTCATCGCCTATCCGGCGCTGGTTCCGATCGGCATCTACCGCAAGGGTCACTTCGCCCACCACCGCCGCGAGTTCGGCCCGGAGGAGCCCGACATCGCCTACTACGGCGGTTACCGGTGCGACCGCCGCACGTTGGCCCGCCGCCTGGTGCGCGATGCGGTGGGCATCTCCGGATGGAAGAACCTGGTCCCGCTGGCGAAGGGCGTGCGCCACCCGGTGTTCGGGCGGATCGCCCGGTCGATCCTCGGCGTCCAGGCGCTTCTGTGGGGTGTCTCGTGGGTGACGACCGGGCGGTGGTGGATCTATCCGGCCCTGTGGCTCGCACCGTGGATGACCCAGTGGCGCGTCCTCAACCGCCTCCGGGCCATCGCCGAGCACGGTGGCCTCGAAGAAGGGAACGATCGGCGGGTGACCACCCACGACGTGCGCCAGTCCCCGCTCGCCCGCTTCTGGCTGGTTCCCTACAACACCGGATGGCACCTCGCCCACCACGTGGACATGGGAGTCCCGTTCCGCAACCTCCCCCGGTACCACGCGGAGCTGGTGAAAGCCGGGTACGTCACTCCGGGGATCACCTACCCGAACTACCGCACCCTGTGGAGGGAGCTCAGCGCCGCCTGATCCATCCTCACCGGGCCAAGCCTGATCCATCCTCACCGGGCCAAGCCGCTCCGACCGGCCTGAATCCGTCCTCGCCGAAAGGAGGAGCGCGACCGGCCGGTCACGTTCTGCTCAGCCAGGTCGTCCACGCATCGTCCGCAGGGCTCTGATCAGCCCGGCGGTGGACGAGTCCTGTTCCGACAGGTCCGGGGAGGTGGCCGACGTGAGCAGCGGTGCGAGCTGGGTAGCCATCACCTTGCCCAGCTCGACCCCCCACTGGTCGAACGAATCGATCCCCCAGATCACGCCCTCGGTGAAGACCGTGTGCTCGTAGAGCGCGACCAGCTGGCCGAGCACCGACGGGGTCAGCTTGGGGGCGAGGATGGTCGAACTGGGTCGGTTCCCCGGCATCACCTTGTGGGGGACCAGGGCGGGTGGCGTCCCGTCCGCAGCCACCTCGGCGGCGGTACGCCCGAAGGCCAGTGCCTTCGACTGGGCCAGGCAGCTGGCCAGCAACAGATCCTGTTGGTCGCCCGCCTCGTGGGTGGACCCGGCGAAGCCGATGAAGTCGGCGGGAACCAGGGTGGTCCCCTGGTGGAGCAGCTGGTAGAAGGCGTGCTGGCCGTTGGTCCCCGGTTCCCCCCACACGATCTCGCCGGTCGAGCAGGTCACCGGTGACCCGTCGCGCCGGACCGACTTTCCGTTCGACTCCATGGTGAGCTGCTGCAGGTAGGCGGGGAACCGGAGCAGCCGCTGGCTGTAGGGCAGTACGGCGTGGGTCTGGGCCCCGAAGAAGTTGTTGTACCAGAGGTTGAGCATGCCCTGGATCACCGGCAGGTTGGCTTCGAGTGGCGCGGTGGCGAAATGCCGGTCGATGGCGTGGAGCCCGGCCAGCATGTCGCCGAACGCCTCGGGACCGATCGCCACCATCAGGGAGAAGCCGATGGCCGAGTCGTAGGAGTACCGGCCACCCACCCAGTCCCAGAACCCGAACATGTTGGCGGTGTCGATGCCGAAGTCGGCCACCCCACTGGCGTTGGTGGAGACCGCCACGAAGTGCTTGGCCACCGCCTCCTTGCCGGCACCGAGTCCCCCCAGCAGCCACTCCCGCGCCGCGTTGGCATTGGTGAGCGTCTCCAGCGTGGTGAAGGTCTTGGAGCTGACCACGAACAGCGTGGTCGCCGGGTCGAGGTCCGCCGTCTTCGCGTACAGGTCGACCGGGTCGACGTTGGAGACGAACCGGAAGGTGATCTCCGGGGTGGCCACGTCGGCGAGCGCTTCGTGCGCCATCGCCGGTCCCAGGTCGGAGCCACCGATGCCGATGTTGACCACCGCCCCGATGCGCCGGCCGGTGGCGCCGACCCACTCCCCCGACCGGATCTGCCGGGCGACCCCTGCCATCCGGTCGAGCACCTCGTGGACCTCGGAGACCACGTCGTTGCCGTCGACCACCAGGTGCTCGCCCTTCGGCATCCGCAAGGCCACGTGCAGCACGGCCCGGTCCTCGGTGGAGTTGATGTGGCGCCCCGCGAACATCGCATCGCGGTGCTCCTCGAGACCAGCGGCGCGTGCCACCGCCAGCAGCTTCGCCACGGTCTCGTCGGTGACACGGTGCTTGGAGTAGTCGAGGCGGAGGTCTCCGGCCGACACGTACATCCGCTCGGCCCGCTGCGGATCGGAGGCGAACAGCTCACGGAGATGCAGCGGTTCGATCTGCTCGAAATGAGCGGCCAGTTCGGCCCACGCCCCGGTGCCGGTGATCTCCACCACATCGTCCATCGTCGCCTCCGAGCGCTCGTCGTCGTCAAGGCCGGTCGCCTGCCGGCGCGCCACACCTTGGTGCGGGCCCGGCGGCGTCACAACACCCGGCGAACCTGCCCCCGCACCGTAGTGCGATCCGTCACGACCGTCAGCCGGCGGTGGCCAGTGCCGTCTCGTGGGCCGCCTCGGCATCATGGGGCACCATGGTGGATACGGCGTCCGAGTCCTTGATCGCCAGGGCTACCCCCGCTCCGACCAGGGCGATGGCTGCAGCCACCAGGAAGGCGCTGTGGTAGCCGGCCAGGTCGGCCACCGGATGGCCGGCCACGACACGCTCGGTGCCCACCAGAGCCAGGACCGTCGAGACGATGGCGACCCCGAGCGCGCTCCCCAACTGGCGCTGGCTGTTGAACAACGACGACGCCTGACCGGTGTCCGCCTTGGAGATGGTGGCGAACGAGGCCGCCTGGGTCGGGATGAACACCTGAGCCATCGAGAGCCCCATGGCGAACATCAGCAGTCGCATCCACCACAGGTTGGTCCCGAAGCCGATCTGGGTCATCAGCGACATCGACACCGCCACGCCGACGAGTCCGGCCGCGATCAGTCGACGGGGACCAACGCGGGGGTAGAAGAGGCGACTGGCGAACTGGGCACCGGCCATGATCCCGATCGCCTCGGGGAACGTGTTCAGACCGGACTGCAGTGCCGAGAGCCCGAGCGCCAGCTGAAAGAAGAGCGGCACCACGAACAGGACGCCGAGGAACCCGGCCGTCGCCAACACGATCACCAGGCTGGTGGTCCGGAACAGCCGGTTGGCGAACAACCGCAGGTGGAGCAACGGGGTGGACACCCGGAGCTCGACCACCACCATCGCCGCGATCAACGCCGCGCCCAGGACGATCGCCCCGAGAATGACCGGCGATCCCCACCCGCGGTCGGGCGCATCGCTGACTCCGTACATCACCAGGGAGAAGCCCCCTCCCGCCAGGATGAACCCGGGCAAGTCGAATCGCCCGTCCACCGGCTCGCGCTGCTCGTCGAGGAACAGCAACCCGAACACGATGGCGAGGACGCCGAAGGGCACGTTGACGAAGAAGACCCAACGCCACGACAGGCTGGTGACGAGCAGGCCTCCGAGCACCGGCCCGACCGCCGGGGCCACCGCGGTGGGCACGGTGAGGATGCTCGCGGCCCGAACCCGCTCCGCCGGGGGGAAGGCCCGGAACAGCATCGCCATCCCGACCGGAGTGAGCATGCCGCCCCCGACGCCCTGCGCGACCCGGTAGACCACCAGCTGGGACAGCGAGCCGGCCGTGCCGCACAGCGCGGAGCACACCGTGAAGATGAAGATGGCGATCAACAGCACCCGCTTCATCCCGAACCGGTCGCCGAGCCACCCGGCAGCCGGGATGAACACCGCCAAGCTCACCAGGAACCCGATCACCACGGAGTCGAGCGAGGCAGTGCTCTCGTGGAACTGGCGTCCGATGCTGGGAAGCGCCACATTCACGATGGTGATGTCCATGATGGTCATGAACATCGCCGCCACGAACACGACGCTCACGGCCACTTTCTGGTTGATCTTCTTGCGGGACATGCCCGTCCTCCGGTCGTAGGGTCTCGCCTGCGGTGATCGGGACGCGGGACGGCAGCAGCCGGCACTCTTCCCGGGCCGCGACACAGGTCCTACCGGAGACCCCCGCAGCTTAGAGCCGCCGGCTGACCGGCTGACCAGCTGACCGACGACACCATGAAATTGCACAGCGTTCATCGGGTGGTCACGCTCTGATGGCGCCACGTTCAGAGTGGTTTCGTACCGTTTGTGTTGATGGAAGCCGCCCCCGACATCCACGCCGTACCCGGATTCCCTCCCCCGATCCGGTTGCGCTCCGTGGTGTCGCGGACGGCCCATCGAGACCTCCAGGGCATCGGATCCTTCCCGCCCCTGGCAGCCTTCCCGACAGTGCTGATCATCGACGGTGATCGTGTGTCTCGCGAGTCCCTGGCGGCGTGCCTGGCCACCGACGGCTTCGACGTGGTCGCTACCGGCGATCCCGAGGAAGGGATAGCCCGGATCTCGGAGGTCCGTCCGGCACTGATCCTTCTGGACACGTCGGCGGACGACGGGTCGGGGCTGACCGTCTTCCACCAGTTGACGTCCGTCTCCCAAAGCCCGGTGATCATGGTGACCGCCCGGGACGACGAGCTCGACGCCGTGCGATCGCTCGAAGCCGGGGCTGCGGACCACGTCTGCAAGCCCTACCGCCGCCGTGAACTGGCCGCCCGGATCCGGGCCGTGCTCCGCCGGGTCGAGGAGTCCGGTGCCGACGAGCGAGCGGAATCGGTGCTCGCGTCAGGCCCGCTGCGGATCGACACCGGCGTGCGGGAGGTGTCCCTGGACGGGAACCCGGTGCTGCTGTCCCGCAAGGAGTTCGATCTGTTGGCGCTGCTCGTGGCCAGGGCCGGGCGGGTCGTCACCCGGGTCGAGTGCATGGACCAGCTCTGGACCAAGCACCGGGCCGGCGAAAGCCGCACCCTGGACACCCATATCAAGCGCCTTCGGAAGAAGATCGAACGGGATCCGGCGCACCCTTGCCACGTACTGACAGTGCGAGGGATCGGGTACCGGTTCAAGCCGTAACGGCGAGCTCGCCCGATCGACGCCACCGGGCCGCCGCGCTACCATCTCTCCGGCGATGGGCCCCCCCGACACCGCCGGAATCGGCCGAAGGAACCTGGCGACGTGACGCCGGATCCACGACCCGTAGCGCCCCGGGTCGGGAGCGGAGGCCTGCCCCGTGGGTGACCGCGAGCGATGGCTGCGGCTGGTGGCCATCGCCGTCGGTGGATCGCTGGGCACCTTGGCTCGTTACGAGGTGGCCCGCTCCCTGGTTGCTTCCCCTTCGGGGGTCTCGTGGCCGACACTCTCGGTCAACCTCACCGGTTCGTTCCTCCTCGGGCTGCTGATCACGCTGATCACCGAGCGATGGCCCCCGACCCTCTACGTCCGGCCCTTCGCCGCCATCGGATTCTGCGGTGGCTTCACCACCTTCTCCACCTTGATGGTCGAGACCGCACGGCGGTTCCAGACCGGGCATGCGGGTTGGGCCGTCGGCTATCTGGCCATCTCGCTGGTCGCCGGAGTGACCGCCGCCGGACTCGGCGTCGCCCTGGCCCGGTCCGGCCGGGGGACGCGGGCGCGCCGGTCCCGCTCGGTGCCGCACCCGATCCCCGACCCGGACTCGACCACCGACCTGACCGGATCCCCCTCACCAGCCGGGCCTCCCGGCGGAAGGAGCGAACCATGACCATCCCTCCCGGGCCGGCCGAGCGCCTCACCATCTACTTCGGTGAGTCCGATCGTCACCACCACCAGGCACTCTTCACCGAGATCGTCCACCGTGCCCTCGCCGCCGGCCTGGCCGGTGCTTCCGTATGGCAGGGGTTCGAAGGATACGGCCTGCACCACCAGGTCCACACCGCCAGGATCCTCAGCCTGAGCGAGGACCTGCCCATCGTGGTCGAGCTGATCGACACCACGGACAACATCGATGCGTTCCTCCCCCAGCTCGACGACCTCGCGTTCGACGGGCTGATCGTGCGCGAGCCGGTGACCGTGGTCGCCCACCGCAGTCGGGACTCGGCCGGGAGCTCGGCCGGGGATCCGTCGTGATCGTCGCCGGGGTGATGCTGGCCGGCGCGGTGGGGTCGCTGCTCCGCTACGGCGGAGATCGTCTGGTCCAGGGTCGCATGCGCTCCGATTTCCCCTACGGCACCCTGCTGGTGAACGTGAGCGGCTCTCTCGTCCTCGGGTTCCTGACCGGCGCCGCGCTCCACCATGGGCTCGCACCTTCGACGGTCACCATCTACGGCACCGGGCTGATCGGTGCGTACACCACGTTCTCGACCTTCACCTTCGACACCTTCCGCCTGGCGACCGGGGACAGCCCGGTGCTGGCAGTGGCCAACGTGGCGATCAGCGTCGCCGCCGGCCTGGGCGCGGCTCTGGCCGGGCTGGCACTGAGCGCTCTCATCTGAACCGTCCCCGGTGCTCCCGCCGGGATACGTCCTGGGCCGGTCGACCACCCCAGGGCCGTCGCACAGACCGTCACCAGGGCCGTCGCACCGACCGTCACCAGGGCCGTCACCAGGGCCGTCAAACAACGTTCACACAACGATCACCGCGTGGACACCCGACGGTCGATCCCCGTTCACCTGCCTTCCTTACCATCACCAGGGAAGGGGGCTGCTACTCCATGGACGCGGCGGACGACAGGACGAGGGTACTGCTGGTCGAGGACGAGGCGTCCTACCGCGAGGCGATCTCCACCGGGCTCCGCCAGGAAGGGTTCGCCGTCGAGGTCGCCGCCGACGGGATCGAGGGACTGCGCCTCTTCGCCGAGCGACCCCCGGACATCGTCCTCCTCGACCTGCTGCTACCGGGCATGCACGGGACCGAGGTGTGCCGTCGCATGCGTCAGCTGGCGCCGGTGCCCATCTTGATGGTGAGCGCCGTCGATGCCGAGCTCGACGTTGTGCTCGGCCTCGAGCTGGGTGCCGCCGGCTACGTCACCAAGCCATTCCGTCTGCGGGAGCTGGTCGCCCGCATGCAGGCCATTCTGCGACGGGTCTCGCCACCGGTCGCCGGCGCTCCCGGGACCCCGTCCGAGGCCGGGCCGACCGGTCGTGACTTCGACGACCCGGCCGCGGTGGACCCCGAGGGGGGTCCGGCACCGGAAGCGTCCCCGGCCCGCATCTCCTTCGGGTCGGTGACCGTCGACTTCACCCGCCGCGAGGTCACCGTCGCCGGAGCCGGCGTCCATCTGTCGAGACGCGAGTTCGACCTGTTGGCCACGTTGCTCACCCCGGCGGGCCAAGTCCGCACCCGCGACGAGCTGATCGACCGCCTCTGGCCCCACCAGTACCTGGCCGACACCCGGACACTCGACACCCATATTCACCGGCTCCGGGCCAAGCTCGAAGCCGACTCGGCCAACCCGCAGTACATCGTGACCGTGCGCGGCGTCGGCTTCCGGATCGATCCCGAAGGGCGGCACCCGAACCCTCCCGTCCCGACCGCTCCCGATCGATGAGGGCGGTGCCGCCGACTCGATGGCGTGCGCTCGGCCACTCACCGTCAGTGGCGCGAGCCTGAGTTCTCGCTGTTCCGCTGGGTGACCCCCACGATGACCCGGCTGATCACGATGAGGAGGAGGGCCAGCACCACGAGGAGCAGGGCGGCCACGGCCGCCAGACGGTGGGCCGACGCGTACGGCTGGTTGTAGAACGTCCACACCGGGTAGGTGAGGTACGCGATCGGGGCGTGGAAGAGGTGGGCGGTCGGAAGGTTGTTGGACCAGCCGGCGGTGTAGAGCAGGGGTGCCGTCTCCCCCACCGCGATGGCCATGGCGACGATCAGCCCGGTCACGATCCCCGGCAGGGCCGGACGGAGCACCACCCGGCGGAGGGCGTACCCGGTGGGCATGCCCAGGGCCTCCGACCCGTCACGGTAGGCGGTGGGCACCGACCGGAGCGACACCTCGGTCGCCTTCACCACGTAGGGCACCACCATCACCGAGAGCACCGCCAGCGCCGCGGCCAGCGAGAACCCCCAGTGGAACCGCACCACCAGCGTCACGTAGCCCACGTAGCCGAGGACGATCGACGGCGCCCCCGAGAGGATCTCGGACCCGCCCCGGAGGAGACCGCCCCGGCCCTCGGGGCAGAACTCCGCCAGGTAGATGCCTCCGGCGATGCCGACCACACCCACGATGACCGCCACCCCGATCACGATGACCAGGGTGCCGGCGATCGCATTGAGCAGACCGCCCCCGTTGCCGACGGTCTGGGTGGTCAGGACGCTCCAGTGCCAGTCGCGCAGCCCCTTGTCGACCACCCCGGCCAGCACCCACACCACCGGTACCGCCACTCCGGCGAGTCCGGCGGAGCATGCCCCCCAGTAGAGGCTGTTGGCCAGCCGCCGCCGGGACCACCGGGTCCGACGGAGCGAGTGCCCCGCCCCCCGGCTCGCCCCGGCCTCGGTCCCGGCCGTGGCCGGGGGGACGCCGACCCCGGTGGGAGTCGTGGCCACCTCAGATCCCCCGACCGACCGGCAGGGCGGTGGTGGACGCCCTGCGGACGAGCAGACGGGCCCCGATGTTGGCGAGCAGGCTCATGGCCAGCAGCACCAGGCCGAGCTCGGCCAACGTCTGGATGGCGAAGCCGGTGGCGTCGGTCAACGCCGAGTCGAGCTGGCTGACGATGACCGCGGCCATGGTGGCGAACGTCGAGTAGATGTTGTGGGGGACCGTCCCGAGCACCACCCCGCTGGCCATCGCCACCGCCATCGTCTCGCCGAAGGCCCGGCCGAGACCGAGCACGCACGCCCCGATCACGCCGGTGCGCACCCAGGGGATGGACACGGCGCGCACCACCTCGAGATCGGTCATCCCCAGGGCGACCGCCCCCTCCTGCGTCGTACGGGGGACCTGGCGGAGCAGATCCCGGCTGGTGGAGGCGATGATCGGCACCACCATCACCGCCAACACCAGGCCCGAGGTCAACAGGCCCTCGCCCGAACCGACCGGTCCCTTGAAGTAGCGGAGCACGGGCACGTCGGGCATGGTGCGCGAGATGAACGGGCTCACGTGACTGGACAGAAAGGGCCCGAGGGTCAGCGCGGCCCAGAGCCCGAACACCACGCTCGGGATGCCGGCCAGCACCTCGAGCAGCATGCCGAAGGTGTTGGAGAGCCGGCGGGGGAGCTTGTGGACCACGACCATCGCCGTCCCGAAGGCCACCGGCACCCCGATCACC
>DAHXOD010000056.1 GCA_027365055.1 bacterium | reverse complement strand
GGTTCGCGCCAGCCCAGCATCCCGTGCTCTCTGCGGTGGTCATCCTCAAGCATCCGACGCCGGTCTACGGTGGTTCGGTCAGCGCCCCGGTGTTTTCGAAGATCATGGAGTGGGCACTTCATCACTACGGCATCCCGACCACCACGACCGCCACGCCCGCCACTGCTTCCGGCGCGGTCGGAGGGAGTGGATCGACGCTCGTCCTCCCTGGGGCCAAGGCGTAGGTGGCGGCAGGCGTGCGGGGTGACTGACGGGGTGCGACTGGCCGACCTGCTGGCTGGCATCGACCTCGTCGAGACTCGCGGGAACCTCGGAGCACAACAGATTGCCAGTGTCACCATGGACAGCCGCCGGGTCGAGCCGGCTGCCCTTTTCTGCTGTGTTCCCGGTGCGGTCACCGACGGACACCGCTTCGCCGCTGCGGCGGTGCGCTCGGGAGCGTCGGCCCTGCTGTGCGAGCACGTCGTCGATGCGGACGTTCCCCAGGCCGTGGTGGCCGCGGGGACGATCCGGACGGCCGTGGCCCGGGTGGCTGCGGCGTTCTACGCGCATCCATCCCGAGCCATGGTCATGGCCGCGGTCACCGGCACCAACGGAAAGACAACGGTCGCCCACCTGCTACGGTCTGTGCTCGAGTCGTCCGGGACGCCGACGGGCCTCATCGGTACTCTGACCGGTGCGAGGACCACGCCGGAGGCACCGGACCTGCAAGCCTCGCTCGCCGGGTTCCGCGACCGTGGCCTGGGCGCCACGGTCATGGAAGTCTCGTCGCATGCGTTGACCCAACATCGGGTCGACAGCATCGTCTTCGATGTCGCCGCGTTCACCAATCTCAGTCATGATCATCTCGACCACCACGTCTCGATGGAGGCCTACTTCGCTGCCAAGGCAAGTCTCTTCGCCCCCGACCGTTGTCGACGGGCCGTGGTCAACGTCGACGACCCCTGGGGCCAGCGCTTGGTGGACCGCCTCGGTGGGGTGCCGGTGGTGCCTGTGCGCCGGTCGGACGCAAGCGGGGTCAGCGTGACGGTGGGCAGTTCCCGGTTCCGGTGGCATGGTCACGACATCGTGCTGCCGCTGACCGGTGCCTTCAACGTCGACAACGCCCTGGTCGCCGCCGCCGCGGCCACGGCGCTCGGGGTGACTGACGACGCGGTGGTCCAGGGCCTGTCGACCGCCAACCCGCCGACCGGCCGCATGGAAGTCGTCATTCCGGGGCCGCCCTTTGCCGTGCTGGTCGACTTCGCCCATACGCCTGACGGCGTGCGGGCCGCGCTCGGGTCGGCGCGGACACTGGCTGCGGGCGGCCGGGTGGTCTGTGTATTCGGATGCGGGGGGGATCGTGACCGGGCCAAGCGGCCCTTGATGGGAGAGACCGCCGCCCGCTTCGCCGACGTGGTCGTGCTGACCTCCGACAACCCTCGATCCGAGGATCCCGGGGCGATCATCGACGAGATCCGGGACGGTATCCCCGCCGACTCGGTGGCCGAGCTGCTGATCGAGCCGGATCGCCGCCGGGCCATCGGCACCTCCCTGGCACTGGCGCGGCCGCGCGACGTGGTCGTGGTGGCCGGCAAGGGTCACGAGTCCACCCAAGAGATTGCCGGTCTCCGGCTTCCCTTCGACGACCGGCAGGTGGTGCGCGAGGAGTTCGACGCCATTGCTCCACGAGGCACACGATGATCTCGTTGATGACGTCGGGGGGCGTGGCGTTGTGGGTGGCGGTGCTGACCACCCCGCTGCTGATCCGTTGGCTGGTGCGCCACAACATCGGCCAGCAGATCCGCGAGGACGGTCCTCAGGTGCACTTCGCGAAGGCGGGTACCCCCACCATGGGCGGTATCGGGATCGTCGTCGCGGTGATCGCCGGCTACCTCACCGCACACGCCATTCCGGGCATCACCTTTTCTCGATCGGGTCTGCTGGTGATGTTGGCGATCCTCGGCGCGTCCCTCATCGGCTTTGCCGACGACTGGATGAAGGTCCGGCACCGTCGGAGCTTGGGGCTCAACAAGCGCGCCAAGTTCGGCTCCCAGATTGCGCTCGGGTTGCTGTTTTCGTTGCTCGCGGTGTACTGGGCCCACGCCCAGACCACGCTGTCGTTCACTCGCTACGACTCACCCGGTCTGCAACTGGGCACCGTGATCTGGGTGATCTGGGCGACGGTCGTCATCGCAGCCACGGCGAACGCAGTCAACCTCACCGACGGCCTCGACGGCTTGGCTGCCGGCTCGTCGACCTTCTGCTTCGCATGCCTGGCCATCATCGGGTACTGGCAATACCGTCAGTATGCGATCTACCGGGTTGGCGGCCACCTCACCTCGGCGCTCGATCTTGCCCTCGCCTCGGTGGCGCTGGCGGGAGCGTGTCTCGGCTTTCTCTGGTGGAACGCCGCGCCAGCCAAGATCTTCATGGGCGACACCGGTTCGCTGGCGATCGGGTCGGGGCTGGCTGCGCTCTGCCTGCTCATGAACCTCGATCTGCTCCTCGTGGTGATCGGCGGGCTCTTCGTGCTGGTGACGCTCTCGGTGGTGATCCAAGTGATCAGCTTCCGACTGTTCCACCGGCGGGTGTTCCTCATGGCACCGCTCCACCATCATTTCGAGCTGATGGGTTGGCCCGAGACCACGGTGATCGTCCGGTTCTGGATCCTGGCCGGCCTGTTCGCCGCTCTCGGTCTCGGTGTCTTCTATGGCGACTACCTCTCGGTGGTGCAGTTCCATTGAGCGCTCCCGCGGTGGGGTTCCACCCTCTGAGGTTCCCGTTGGGGAAGGCTGGAGCCCGATGAGCACCTCTCGAGTGGTCGCACCGGTCCAAAGGCGCCCGACGGGGGCGGAGCCGGCGGCGCGGCCGACGCTTCCCCAACGCATCGCCTCCCTTCCGACATCCGTGTGCCTGACCGGCGTGACTGCGGTGCTCTGTGGGTTCGGATTGGTCATGGTCGGCTCGGCGTCGCCGGTCGTGTCGATGAGCCTCTACGGTTCGCCGTGGGCGATCCTCGAACGCCAGTTCCTGTGGATGGGGCTGGGCCTGGTCGCGTTCCTCACCTGCCGGCGGATCGACTACCGCAAGTGGCGGTCGATCCGGGTGCCGCTGTTAGTGGGTACGTTGCTGTTGTTGGTGGCGGTGCTGCTTCCCGGGCTCGGTGTCACCGCGGGCGGATCGTCGCGCTGGATCGGGTTCGGTCAGTTCCGACTCCAGCCGTCGGAGCTGATGAAGCTGGCCTTGGTGGTGTTCACCGCCGATCTCCTCACCCGCCGAGCGGCGAAAATGACCGAAGCGAGGTGGGTCCTTTATCCGGTGCTGGCCGTACTGGCGGTCTCGGCCACGTTGATCATTAAGCAGCCCGACATGGGAACGGCGATGGTGCTCTGCTGTATCGCCTTCGGACTCCTCTTTCTCGGTGGGGTGCCGATGCGTCCGATCGTGAAGACCCTGGGGGTGTTCGTCGTCCTCGCCGTGGGGGTGGGATTGGTCGATCCTTACCGTCGGAACCGGATACTTTCGTTCTTGAACCCGAGTGCACACCGGTCCGGTTCGGGGTACCAGGTGTGGCAGTCGCTGATCGGGTTGGGCTCGGGTCACCTCTTCGGTCTCGGTCTGGGTGGGGGTCGCCAGAAGTGGGGACTGCTCCCCAATGCGCATACCGACTTCATCTTCTCCGTGGTCGGGGAGGAGCTCGGTCTGGTTGGGGCGGTGGTTCTGCTCGGCCTGTTCTTCGTGCTGGCCTGGTATGGGCTTCGGGCCGCCAACGAGTGCCGCGACCGGTTCGGAAGCCTGATGGCCGTGGGCATCACGCTCTGGCTCACCAGTCAGGCACTGATCAATATCGGGGCGGTGATCGGTGTCCTGCCGGTCACCGGCATCCCTCTGCCGTTCATCTCGTTCGGGGGGTCGTCGCTGGTGATCGGCTTGGCTGCCGTTGGCATCCTGTGCAACATCGCCTCACACGGTCGGCCCGCCCGCCCTCGCTCCGTCCCGCCCCACCCGCAGGCCCACCCCCGCTCCGCCTCCCGCTCCGCCTCCCGCTCCGGGTCGGTGTGAATCGCTCGCGCTTCGCCTTGATGGCCGGAGGGGGCACGGCCGGGCATCTGCAGCCTGCCCTGGCCATCGCCGAAGCACTGGTGGACCGCGGTCATGCGCGCCAGACCATCGAGTTCGTGGGTTCGACGCGGGGCCAAGATCGGGCCACCCTGGAGGGACGGGGCTACCCGTTCACCTTGCTTCCGGGCCGGGGCATCGCCCGCAGCTGGCGGCCGCAGGTCCTGGCGCGCAACATCGGCGCGGTCGTCGGGTTGGGTGCGGCCCTGGTCCGAGCGCTGGCCGTGGTCCGTGACCGTGACCCGGCGGTCGTGGTGGCGGTCGGCGGCTACGCGAGCATTCCCGCCGGGGTCGCCGCCGTCGTGCTGCGCATCCCCCTGGTGTTGGTGAACGTCGACGCTGTGCCCGGGGCGGCCAACCGGATCCTCGGCCGTTTCGCTCGAGCGGCAGCGGTGGGGTGGGAGGGAACGCCGATGCGTCGTGCGGTGGTCACCGGCACGCCGGTACGCTCGCAGATCGGTGGGGTCGACCGCACTCCGGAAGGGAGGCGCTCTGCCTGCGAAGCGCTCGGTGTCCGCGCCGACCGGCAGGTGGTGGCGGTCTTCGGAGGCTCTCTCGGCGCCCGGAGCATCAACCGGGCAGTGGACGACCTGTGTCGGCGCTGGGCCGAGCGGAGCGACCTGGCGATCTATCACATCGTCGGACGTCGGGACTGGCAGCCGGCCATGGCCGCCGGTGCCGGAGATCCACCCGACGGACTCCAGGCGGTTCGGGTGGAGTACGAAGAGCGGATGCCCCTGGTGTACGCCGCCGCTGACGTCGTGGTCAGCCGGGCGGGGGCGATGACCGTGGCCGAGCTATCGCTGGTCGGTGTGCCTTCCGTGCTGATCCCGCTGCCCGGGGCACCCGGTGACCACCAGACGGCGAACGCGAAGGTCTTGGAGCGGGCCGGAGGAGCGACCATGATCACCGACGCCGAATGCGACGGCGATCGTCTCGCTGCGGTCCTCGACCCGCTCCTGTCCGATCGCCACCGTCTCGGGTCCATGGGCCGGGCTGCTGCATCGGTGGGCCACCCGGACGCGGCTGATGCCGGGGCTCGGGTCGTGGAGGAGCATGCCCGGCGACGCCCCCCGTCGGACAGCTCGACATCGGAGCCACCAGGCGGTGAAGGAGGCCGGTCATGACCAACGGGCACGTTCGAGTGGGGCTCGACCCCGACCATCCCTCGGCCATCCATGTGGTCGGTATCGGAGGTGCGGGGATGAGCGCCATTGCCGTCGCATTGCGCTCCATGGGGCACATGGTCACCGGAAGCGACCTGAAGGAGTCGCCGGTGACCAGCCGGTTGGCGGGGCTGGGGATTCCGGTTGCCATCGGCCACGCCGCCGAGAACGTCGGCGCTGCCAAGCTGGTGACGGTGTCGACGGCGGTGACGCGGGACAACCCGGAACGGGCTGAGGCCGAACGCAGGGGAGTCCCCGTGCTGGCTCGCGCGGAGATGCTTGCCGCAGTGACTGATCTCCGGCGATGCATCGCGGTGGCCGGGACGCACGGCAAGACCACCACCGCCTCGATGCTCGCCCTCATCCTGGTCGAAGCGGGACTGCATCCGTCGTTCCTGATCGGCGGCGACGTCAATGAGATCGGCACGAACGCGGTGTGGGAGGAGGGGGAGTGGGTCGTCGTCGAAGCCGACGAGAGTGACGGCACCTTCCTCGTCCTGTCGCCGGAGCTCGCGGTCGTCACCAACGTGGAGCCGGATCATCTCGACCACTATGGTTCGTTCACCGCGGTCGAATCCGCGTTCGAACGGTTCGTCGAGGGCACCTCCGAAGGGGTCGTGATGGGTGGGGACGATCCGGTATCCGCTGCGATCGCAGCCCGGACCGGAGCGGACACCGTCGGCGTCGGTCCGGCGTGCACGTGGCGCCTGGTCGACGTGGAGCCGGGCCGAAGCCACATCAGCTTCGGGTTGGAGGGTCCGGCCGGCCGCCATCCCGGTGCGCTCAGGGTGCCGGTCCCGGGCCTGCACAACGCGCGCAATGCCGCGGTCGCGGTGGTGACGGCCATGCGGGCGGGAGTCGCGTTCGAGGTCGCCTCCCGGGCGATCGCTCGGTTCGCCGGCGTCGCCCGGCGTTTCGAGTTCCGGGGCGAAGCTGCGGGCGTGACCTTCGTGGACGACTACGCCCATCTCCCCAGCGAGGTCGCGGCCGTGCTCGCGGCGGCACGGGACGGCGGATGGCCCCGCGTGGTGGCGGTCTTTCAACCTCACCGCTACAGCCGGACCCAGGCGATCGGTGGCGAGTTCGGCCCGGCATTTGCCGGAGCGGACGTGGTGGTGGTGACCGACGTCTATCCAGCCGGCGAGGCGCCCGTGCCCGGGGTGTCGGGCCGCCTGGTGGCCGACGCGGTGCGTGACGCACGGCCCGAGATCCCAGTGGTCTATGTCCCCGGTCGAGCGGAGCTTCGTGGCGTGGTGACTGGGGTGCTGCAGGGTGGAGACCTGTGCTGCACGATGGGGGCCGGCGACCTGACGTCGCTGCCCGACGAGCTGATGGCGCATCCCGAGTGGTGACCAGGCACGTCGACCGGCAACGCGACCTGATCGCGGTCGGTCGGGCGCTCGGGGACATGGCCCGCTGGGACCAGCCGTTGGGCGCGTTGACGACCTATCGGGTTGGAGGACGGGCCGCGCTCGCCGTCGAGCCCGAGAACGAGGTCCAACTCCTCGAGGTCGCCGAAGCCCTCCAGGGGCGGGCGGTTCCCGTGGTCGTGCTCGGTCGTGGTTCGAACCTCCTGGTGTCCGACCAGGGGTTTCATGGCCTGGTGGTGGTCGTGCGCCGCGGGTTCGACGAGGTCGTCATCGACGGAACCCAAGTGGAGGCCGGATCCTCCGTGAGCCTGCCTGTGCTCGCCCGGCGGACCGCGGCGGCGGGCTTGAGCGGATTGGAATGGGCGGTCGGCGTGCCCGGCTCGGTCGGCGGGGCGGTCTGCATGAACGCGGGGGGGCACGGTTCGGACACCGCGACCACACTCCTCCGTTACCGGTCGGTCGACCTGGCGTCTGGCACGGTCGTCGACTCGCCGGCTGCCGCTCTCGATGCCCGCTACCGGACCACGTCGCTCCGCTCGACGGATGTCGTGGTGGGGGCAGTGCACCGGCTCCGCCCCGGCGACCCCGAACAGTCGGCCGACGTGATCGCCGGGATCGTCCGCTGGCGCCGAGAGCACCAACCGGGAGGCAGCAACGCCGGATCGGTGTTCGTGAACCCCGCGGACACCTCGGCCGGCTCCTTGATCGACCAGGCCGGTCTGCGTGGGTTCCGGATCGGCTCTGCCGAGGTCTCGTCGAAGCATGCCAACTTCATCCAGGCGGACGAGGGGGGAAGCGCCGACGATGTCGTGGCGGTGATGGAGCACGTCCGGTCGGTGGTGGCGGCCCGTACCGGAGTGGAGTTGCGCACGGAGATCCGGATGCTCGGCTTCGGGGAACCGGGGACAGCACGGTGGTGACCGGGACGCAACGGGGCCGGGCCGTGGAGCCCCACCCGCCGTCCATGGATCCGCGGATCAAGCAGCGGCGAGTGGCTGTCCGGCGGCGAGCCGGTCGGCGTCGACTGCGAACGCTTCTTGCGGCGGCAGTGGTCGTGGTCGTGGTGGTCGGGGGCATTGTGGTGCTTCACAGCCCGCTCCTGTCCGCACGAGTCATCACGGTCACCGGTGCGCATTCTCGCACCAGCACCGGTGCGATCGTGGCGGCGTCGGGGCTCGCCACCCACCCACCGCTGGTCGACGTCTCCCCTTCCGTCGTGGCCGCACGCATCGTGGCGCTTCCGTTCGTGGCGACCGCCACGGTCGTGCGGCGCTGGCCCGATGGGGTCTCCATCGCAGTGACCCAGCGGACGGCGGTGGCTGTGATCGCCGGTCCCGGCACCTCCTGGTCGTCGGTCGACGGAGCGGGGCGCACGCTGGGCGTGGAGTCCGTCCGGCCTCAGTCGTTGGTGGAGTTGACGGTGAGCACTACCCGGGGACCGCTGGTCCCGGCACCGGTAGGGCGAGCTCTGCCGTCGGTCGCCGGGCCGGGTCTGACGGTCTGCCGCACCCTTCCGTTGGCATTCTCGGCCCAGGTGCTGTCCGTCGACGTGGCACCCGACGGCACGGTGTCCCTCGCCCTGAACTCGGGGTTGACGGTCCTGTTGGGGACCGCTGCGGATCTCCCGGCCAAGTACGAGGACGTGGCCGCCATCATCGCCCAGGCCGCCCTGACCGGAAAGCACATCATCGACGTGCGGGTCCCCGGCTCCCCGACAGTGAGCTGATTGTGGCGTATGCTCCGGACCCGAGAGGTGACGTCGGGGTGCCCGGCCGGCTCCGGCATTGCTTGACCGGGTTGCGGCCTCACCGTATCGTTGTCATGAACTCGCTGGTTGGAACGGTTTCAACCTTTGGTCGAGGGTAAGGGAATACATGACCGTTCCTGCACAGAACAATTACTTCGCCGTGATCAAGGTGGTGGGTGTTGGCGGCGGCGGCGTCAACGCCGTCAACCGGATGATCGAGGCAGGCCTGCGCGGCGTGGAATTCATCGCCACCAACACCGATGCCCAGGCCCTGCTGATGAGCGATGCCGATCTCAAGCTCGATATCGGCCGGCAGCTGACGCGCGGCCTCGGCGCCGGAAGCGATCCCGAGGTGGGACGGCTGGCGGCCGAGGAGCACCGTTCGGAGATCGAGGAGGCGTTGAAGGGCGCCGACATGGTCTTCATCACCGCCGGCAAAGGCGGCGGCACCGGCACCGGAGCCGCTCCGGTCGTGGCCGAGATCGCCAAGAGCCTGGGTGCGCTGACCATCGGGGTGGTGACCCGCCCCTTCACGTTCGAAGGACGTCGCCGGTCGGTCCAGGCCGAGCAAGGCATCCAGAACCTGAAGGAGAAGGTCGACACCCTGATCATCATCCCGAACGACCGGCTGCTCACCGTGTCGAGTGAGAAGACCTCGATGGTGAACGCGTTCAAGATGGCGGACGAGGTGTTGATGCAGGGCGTCCAGGGGATCACCAGCCTGATCACCGTGCCCGGACTGATCAACACCGACTTTGCCGACGTCAAGATGATCATGAGCAATGCCGGCACCGCCATCATGGGCATCGGTTCGTCGACCGGAGAGGGCCGGGCCGTGAACGCGGCCCGAGCCGCGATCACCAGCCCCCTGCTCGAGGCATCGATCGAAGGGGCACGGGGAATTCTTCTCAACATCGCCGGAGGGCCTGATCTCGGCCTGTTCGAAGTGAACGAGGCAGCGGAGATCATCCACGGGGTCGCCCATCCTGACGCGAACATCATCTTCGGCAGCGTGATCGACGAGGAGATGGGCGAGGAGGTCCGGGTCACCGTCATCGCTGCCGGATTCGAACGGTGGGAAAGCCAGGGACGGGCGGGGACCGAACAGGCGCCGCGGCCCACCGGGCAGGGTGACGGGCGGAGCAAAGTCCTCGGTCTCGAGACCGTCCACGAGGATATCTTTGCCTCGCCACCGGACGAGGATCTCGACCTCGGGGACGACGACTTCGACGTCCCCTCGTTCCTGCGCTGATCCGGCGGTCGTTGCCGGAGTCGGTGCCGGTTCCCCACACAGCCGCCGGCGGCAGTGTGGGTGACGGCGGCAGTGTGGTTGACGGCGGCAGTGTGGGTGACGGCGGCAGTGTGGTTGACGGCGGCAGTGTCGGTGACGGCGGCAGTGTGGTTGACGGCGGCTGTGTGGGTGACGGCGGCTGTGTGGGTGACGGCGGCTGTGTCCGGGGCACAGGCAGCGGAAGGGTGCGGTTGGCCGACGGCATCTTCGCGGCGTGGTCCGATCGTGGTGATGGTGATCTCCGTCCGAGACGAGGCGACACTGGCGTGCCAGGCGGTACGGGGCTGTCCGGCAGTGCACTCGCGTTGGCGAGCTACGCAGACGGCGTGGTGGAAGACCATCGCCCGGTGTGGTGGACCAAACAGGTCCACGGTGCGGGGGTCCGGATGGTTCGGGAACCAGCGTCGGGTTCCGGCAGTGTCGAAGGCGATGCGTCAGTCACCACGCTGACGACGGTCGCCCTGGCGGTGTTCACCGCGGACTGTGGTTCGTTAGCTCTGGTGAGCGCCGAGGGCGTGGTGGCCACTGTGCACGCCGGCTGGAGGGGTTTGATGGCCGGTGTG
>DAHXOD010000055.1 GCA_027365055.1 bacterium | reverse complement strand
CGAGAGCGCGCTTTATCGCGCCGATTATCCGCGACGCTTTCGCGGCCGGGGTGATCAATGAACCGGGGCGAAGTTTTTGCGCCCGCGCAAGGCGCCGTCGCGGTCGAATACCAGGATTTCCAGCTCGATCGCGCTGCCGACGAGCACGGCGGCGGCGGTTTGCCAGGCGGACGTGGCGATGGCGTCGGCGAGCGCGATGCCTTCGCCTTCCTCCGACAGAGCCCGTTGCCCGGAGCGGTGCTCGCTCCGGTCGACCTCGGGATGGCGGTCCCGGCGGAGACCGGGCGGAACACCTGGGTCGGGATCTTCTCGTGGACGCCCGACTTCACCCGTCGGACCTTCGCCTCGGCCGAGTTGTTCGCCGGCGACCTCGCCCCCGGTCCCGCACGGGCACTGGTGCGCAGCAGCGGTGTGCGCTTCCTCCTGTCGGGTTGCTCGGAGCACGGCCACCTGGCGTCGGCACTCGCCCCGGTGCTCGCGACGGAGCACCACTTCGGCTGCGCCACCGTCTACGAGGTCCGACCCGGATGACGGGCGCCCGGTCCCGGCGAGGATCCGCCCCGTGCTAGGTCGCTACCTCGCCGGGCTGGTGTTGCTGGCCATCTCGTTCGGTCCGATCGTCCTCGGTGCCCGGGCCTGGCGAGATCGACTGGTGCCGCGCTGGGGAGGCGCACCCGCCCGGTTGGCCGAAGCAGTGCTCGGAATCGCCGCCGTGATCGTGACCGCCGAGGTGCTGGGGGCCGTCCACCTCTTCTCCCTCGCTCCGGTGGTCATCGGCCTGGTGCTCGTCGGCGTCGGCGGATGGTGGGCCGCCGGGCACAGGTGGGCTGCCCGGCCGCCGGCGCACCGGGACAGCGCGCCCTCGGCTGTCAGCGGTCGACCCGAGCCGACCCGGTTGGACGGGGACGGTGGTGGGAACGGTGGTGGGAACGGTGGTGGTGGGAACGGTGGTGGTGACGAGGACGGTGGTGGCGCAGGCCCGGAGGGAGGCGGGGCGTCGCCTCCCTGGGCGGCGGTCGCCGCGGTGGTGGCCACCGGGGTCGTGGTGGCGGACTGGAGCACCAGGGTGGTCGCCGCCTATCGGCACGGCATGGCGAGCGTGGACACGCTCTGGTATCACCTGCCGTTCGCGGCCCGGTTCGTCCAGACCGGGACCATCACGCCGATCCACTATGTCGACGGCGGCCCCGTGACCGCGTTCTTCCCGGCATCGTCGGAGCTGGTGCATGCACTGGGCATGCTGTTGATGGGCACCGACCTGCTGTCGCCACTCGTCAACCTGGGTTGGCTGGCACTTGCGCTGCTCGCCGGCTGGTGCATCGGCCGTCCGTTCGGCGTCGCCCCGCTGACACTCGTCGGGGTGGCCGTGGTGATGGCGACCCCGGGTCTCCAGGCCACCCAGCCGGGAGGCGCCTACGACGACGTCGTCGGACTGTCCCTGTTGTTGGCGTCGGTGGCATTGCTGGTGCAGCCGCGGGTCCGACGTCCGGTGGCCGGTCCCGCGTTGGTGCTGGCGGCGATGGCGGCGGGTGTGGCGGTCGGAACCAAGTACACCCTGCTGGCTCCGGTCGGCATGCTCACCGTCATGGTCGTGGTGGTCGCCCGACGTGGTGAACGGCTGCGGACCTGGTGGGCCTGGTCGATCCCCCTCACCGTGACCGGAGCCTTCTGGTACATCCGGAACCTGGTGGCTGTCGGCAACCCGCTGCCCTCCCTCCACCTGACGCTCGGACCGTTCTCGCTGCCCAGCCCACCGGCCAATGCCATCACCTCGACGGTGGCGCACTTCCTGTTCGACGGCACGGCCTGGCGCGTCTACTTCCTCCCCGGCCTGCGCCTCTCGTTCGGACCGGTGTGGTGGGCCCTGCTGGGACTGTCCGTGGTCGGCATGGTGGCCGGGGTCGTGGTGGCGCCAGACGCGTTGGTCCGGGCGCTGGCGGTTGCCTCGGTGGTGACCGGTCTCGCGTTCCTGGTCACGCCCCAGTTCCTCACTGCCGGGGGCGCTCCGGTGTTCTTCGTCGACAACGCCCGCTACGCCGATCCGGCGCTGCTCCTCGGCCTGTGCCTGCTTCCCCTCAGCCCGCTGGTCGCTCCCCGGCGCCGGCGATGGTGGTTGCTCGCGGCCTACGGAGCGGTGCTGACGGCGACCCAGCTCGACGGAACCCTGTGGCCCACTTCGCTTCCGGCCCACCCGTTCGCCCCTCCGGTCCGTGGCGCCGACGCGTTGGCCGGTGTCGTCCTCGGCGCCGCGGTCACCCTGGTCGCCCTGGCCTCGATCTTCGGCGACCGGCGAGGTCCCCGCCGCCGAGCATCCGGGCGGGAGCGGGCGGTCCGGCCCATGCCCGCCGGACGACCGGACCCCCGCCGGGCCACCCTCACGGCCACCGTGGTCGTGATCGCGGCGTTGGTCGCCGGTGGGTTCGCGCTCCAGCAGTCGTACCTCCGCCGTCGCTACACCGACATCGCCCCGATGCCGGTGATCTACGCCTGGGCCCGCCAGGTCCAACATGCCCGGATCGGCGTCTATGGAACGTTCGCCCAGCTGCAGTACCCCCTCTACGGCGACCATCTCGACAACTGGGTCCAGTACCTCGGGGTGAGCGGGCCCCACGGCGCCTACGGCCCCTTCCGAACGTGTGCGCAGTGGCGCCGGGCGATCGACGCCGGTCACTACGGCTTCGTGGTGGTATCCAGCGGGCTGCAACCCAACCGCCCGAGCGCCCGGACCCGCACGTCGGCTGAGGGTCGATGGACGTCCTCGGATCCGGCGGCTCACCTGATCGTGCGTGAAATACAGCCGATCACCGGCCAGTTCACCGGGTTCGTCGGTTTTTCGCTCTTCCGGGTCACCGGGCCGATGAGGGCGTCCTCCTGTAGCGGGTCCGGTAGCCTCCGGTAGCCTCCGGCGCCACGTGCACTGGGTGACGCTGGCGCGACCACGAGGGTGACCGGCAACGATCGAAAGGGAGGAGGACGTGCCCGTGAGTCCCACCACCGTCGATATCGCCATCCCGATCTTGAACGAGGAGCGGGGTCTCGGACGGTGCATCGCGACCTTGACCGACGTCCTCACCCGGGTGGAGAAGGAACATGACCTGCAGTGCACGGTCACCATCGTCGACAACGGCAGCACCGACGGTTCCTGGGTGGAGGCCGGGCGCCTGGCCACGTCGCACCCGAGCGTGCGCGCCCTGAAGGTGGCCCGGCCCGGTCGGGGTGGCGCACTGAAGCGCGCCTGGTTGTCGAGCGATGCCGACGTGCTCGCCTACATGGACGTGGATCTCTCGACCGACCTGGATGCACTGCCGCCGCTCCTCAACGCGGTGGCGGGCGGCTCCGCCGATCTCGCCACCGGGTCGCGCCTCGCACCCGGGGCGAAGGTGGAGCGCAGCGTGCATCGCGAATTGATCTCGAGGGTCTACAACATCATCGCTCGGAGCGCACTGGGCTACTCGATCAGCGATTCCCAGTGCGGGTTCAAGGCAATCAGTCGAGCGGCGGCCCAGGAGCTCGTACCCCAGGTCGTAGACGACAGCTGGTTCTTCGACACGGAGTTGCTGACGCTCGCCTGGCGGGCCGGCATGCGGATTCATGAGGTGCCCGTGTCCTGGGTCGAGGACGACGACTCGCGGGTCAAGCTGGCCAGCACGGCCGCCGATGACTTGAACGGCATTTGGCGCCTGATGCGGACCGCCGACCGCCGACCGGTGGGCGCAACCGAACGACCGGGCGCGACCGCCACGTTCGACCGGCACGCGTCTGACTACGCGGACTCGGTCGATCGATCCGTCGCCTTCACCGGCAAGGACTCGGCCTTCTATGCCGAGCGCAAGATCCAACTCCTCGGCGAGCTGGCCGTGCTCCACGGGAGACCGTTGGTCGACGCCGCGGTCCTCGATGTCGGGTGCGGCACGGGGACGACCGACCGGTTCCTTCGCGACGAGGTCCGCTCGCTACGGGGGGTCGACGTCTCCGAGGAGATGGTGGCGATCGCCCGGGCCGAGGTGCCCGGCGTCGAATTCTCAGCCTACGACGGCACGACGTTGCCGTTTGCGGACGAGACCTTCGACGTGGTTGTCGCCGTCTGCGTCCTGCATCACGTCGCACGTCCCGAGCGACCGCACTTCGTGGCCGAACTGGTCCGCGTCCTTGCACCGGGGGGATTGCTGGCAATCTTTGAGCACAACCCCTTCAACCCTCTGACCCGGCGAGCCGTGAGCACCTGCCCGCTCGATCGCGGCGTGGTGCTGCTGTCCGCCGGGGACGTGGAGTCGCTGATCGACCGAACCGGCGCTGCGCTGCTCGAACGGCGGTTCTACCTCTTCACCCCCCTGTCCGGTCGGAGCGGTCCCACCGTCGATCGGCTGTTCCGCCGGATCCCACTGGGAGGGCAGCACGTCGTGGTCGCCACACGGCACGGTCGTTGACCGGCGTTGCCCCGGGTCGGATCGACTCGCCGATTGCGGGAGCCCGCCCCCTTGACTAGCCTCCCGGCGATGGAGGCCACGTGGGCAACGGACGTGACCGTCCTCGGTGGTTGCGGCCACGTCGGTCTTCCGCTCGGGATCGCCCTGGCCGACGCAGGGGCGCGGGTTGCCCTCTACGACCTGGATCGTGATGCGGTGGACCGTGTCCAGGCCGGCACCATGCCGCACCGCGAGCCGGACGCGGAAGAGGTGCTCCGCAAGGCACTGGCCAACGGAGCGCTGACCGTGTCGGCCGATCCTTCGGCGGTGGGACAGTCGGAGCACCTGGTGGTTGTGGTGGGGACTCCCGTCGATGAGCATCTCAACCCCGACCCGAAAGCCGTCGTGCGGGCCATCGAGCTGGTCGCCGACCACCTGGTCGACGGGCAGCTCATCGTGCTCCGAAGCACGGTGTTCCCCGGCGTGACCCGCCTGGTCGAGCGGCAGGTCGAGCGGCTGGGTCGAAAGATCGACGTCGCGTTCTGCCCCGAGCGCATCGCCGAGGGTCGGGCGATGGAGGAGTTGTGGTCGCTGCCCCAGATCGTCTCCGCCCGTACCGACGTCGCATACCGGCGCGCCGCGGCCTTGTTCGGTCGGATCAGCTCCAAGATCGTCCGGGTGGAGCCGGAGGAAGCCGAGCTGGCCAAACTGTTCACCAATGCGTATCGATACATCAAGTTCGCGGCTGCGAACCAGCTGTACATGATGGCCAACGATTACGGCCTCGACTACGAGCGGATCCGCGCCGCGGTCGTGGAAGACTACCCGAGAGCGGCAGACCTGCCGGGACCCGGCTTCGCCGCCGGTCCGTGCCTTCTGAAGGACACCATGCAGCTTGCGGCATTCAACAACAACAATTTCGCGCTCGGACTGGCCAGTATGCAGATCAACGAGGGTTTGCCCCTCTACCTGGTCTCCCGCCTGGCTGCCCGCTACGACCTCGGATCGATGACGGTGGGCATCCTAGGCATGGCGTTCAAGGGGGACTCGGACGATATCCGGTCCAGCCTGTCCTACAAGCTCAAGCGAGTGTTCGGTGTGCGGGCGGGCGAGGTGGTGACGACTGATCCCTATGTCACCGTCGACGGAGATCTGTTGCCACTCGACCAGGTACTCGAACGGGCCGACCTTCTGGTGATCGGCGCTCCCCACCGGATCTATGCCGATCTCGAGGTCCGCCAGCCGGTCATCGACATCTGGAACGTCCGCGGGGACGGGGTGGTCGTGTGAGGCCACGCGTCTCCGTCGTGATCCCGGCCCGCAATGAGGGTGCGGCCATTGAGGACGTGCTCGGCCGCCTGGTCGAAGCGGTGCAGTTGCCACGCGAGATCGTCGTGGTGGTGGACAGCGCTGACGACTCGACGATCGCCTACGTGGAGAAGTGCAGTGCCGTCGAACCGGGCATTCGCGTCGTCGTCAATGACATCGCCCCGGGGCCGGCCCAGGCCATCCGCTTCGGTATCGATCAGGCGCAAGCCGGTGTGGTGGTCGTCACCATGGCCGACGGATGCGATGATCCTCAGCTGATCGACCCACTGGTGCGGCTGGTCGAGCGGGGCGTGGTGATCGCCGCCGCGTCCCGGTACTCCCGCGGGGGCCAGCAGGTGGGTGGCCCGTTTCTCAAAGGTCTGCTGTCGCGCCTGGCCGGTTTGTCGTTGTGGGCGTTGGCGCGGGTGGGGACCCGGGACGCCACCAACTCGTTCAAGGCCTACGACATCGAGTTCATCCGCCAGGTCGGGATCGAATCGCGCGCCGGGTTCGAGATCGGTATCGAGATGGTCGCCAAGGCCCGGCGGGCCCGGCTCCCTGTCGCGGAGCTGCCCACCATCTGGCTCGAGCGCCACCAGGGCGTGTCGAACTTCAAACTGGTGGGATGGCTGCCCCACTACCTGCACTGGTGGCAGTTCGCCTTCGGACCCAAGCTGCCACTCGATCAGGTCCGCGGCGCCTCTGGCCCGAGGGAGGGAACGTGAGCACGGTACTGGTCACCGGGTCGGCCGGCTTCATCGGGGGCTACGTGGTGAAGGAGCTCCTCGAACGGGGGCACGAGGTCGTCGGGATCGACGACTACTCCAAGTACGGCCCCATCCGGCGCTCGTACGACGACCATCCCCATTACCGATTCATCGAGGGCGATGCCAGGGACGCTGATCTGCTCCACGGAGTGCTGGTGGACTGCGACCACTTCATCGCCGGGGCCGCGATGATCGGCGGCATCTCCTACTTCCACACCTACGCCTACGATCTGCTCGCCACCAACGAGCGGATCACCGCATCGTCGTGCGATGCGGCCATTCGCGCCCGCCGGTCCGGGCGGCTCCAAAAGGTCACGTACCTCAGTTCCTCGATGGTGTTCGAGTCCGCCGATTCGTGGCCATCCGGAGAAGGGCAGCAACGGGAGATCCCGCCCCCGGCGTCCTCCTACGGGTTCCAGAAGCTGGCGGTCGAGTACTTCGCCCACGCAGCCCACGACCAATACGGCCTGCCGTACACGATCATCCGCCCGTTCAATTGCGTGGGCACCGGGGAGCGACGCGCCCGGGGAGACGTTGAGATCCTCAGCGGCAACGTCCGGCTGGCGATGAGCCACGTGGTACCTGACCTGGTGCAGAAGGTGCTGAAAGGTCAGGATCCGCTGCACCTGTTGGGGGACGGCACGCAGATTCGCCATTACACCTTTGGGGCGGATCTGGCCCGTGGCATCGTCGAGGCCATGGAGCACCCCGATGCGCTGAACGAGGACTTCAACCTGTCGACGGCCGAGTCCACGACGGTACTTGAACTGGCGGAGAAGATCTGGTCCCAGATCAAGGGGCCGGACGTTGCGTTCCGATGGACGTCGGATCCGGCATACCCACACGACGTCAACCGGCGTGTTCCCGCCACGGAGAAGGCCAAACGGGTCCTCGGGTTCGAGGCGACGACGTCCCTCGACCAGATCCTCGATGACGTCATCCCGTGGATCCGGCGGGCGGTGGACGAAGGGACCATCTGAGCGGCCACGGGAGGGACGGCGTCAGCCGTGGGGGGGTCCGGTGAGGTGGTGGTACATGCTGAGGTGCAGGCGCTGCGCGGTGTGTGCCTGCCGTCGGATGAACGAGGCGGGTTGGAACACGTACAGCGAGTACGACACCTCGGCGTTCGGAGTCGTGGAGAGGTGTGTCGCCACGGTGATGGCCTTGCGTTGATACTCCTGTTGGAGGTGAGCCGCGGTCAGGCCGTTGGAGATGCCGAATCCGATCTGGAGGGCCATGGCGACGGTGATTCCGACCCTGAGGAGGCGAACGAAGGAGGGACTCGCTGGAGGCCGTGACCTCCGGTGCGCCCCACCCAGACCCGCGGGTGCGTTGGCGAGGCGGGGTTGGATCACCAGGAGATAGGCACCCACCAGGGTCAGAAGATCGAATGTGGTGTAACGAGACTGTCCGGCCCCGTTCAGTCCAAATTTGGCTCTCCCGAGCGTGATGAGCACGTCGAACCCGAGGCCGACGCAGATCAGGGCCACCCCGACGGGACCGCCGCCCTCGGGCGTGGGCCGGAGACCGTGGTCGACGATGGCACCGATCGCAAGGGCGACGATGACGACCCCGAGGGCGATCACCCACGGTGCAGTGCCGGCGTGGTGTGGGGCGCCGGTGACATCGCCGATGGCGTAGAAGAAGAACGCGATCGTGTTGAGTGGGTGCTCGATCGCGTAGAGGTGATTGGTCTCACCCTGGTGGGAATTGAAGCCGATGAAGTAGAGGATCACGGTGATCCCGGCGGCCACGATCCACCAGGTCCGAAAGGAGCGCGGTCGCTGGCGGTAGGCGAGGAGCACCAGGCCGGCCGGCCACACCAGGAGACCCTGTAGCGACGAGAAACTGGCAATGACGGCGAGGCCGATCGCGGCACCCAGCATCCACGGGGTGAGATCGACCCGGTCGATGGCAACGATGGCGGCGGCGATTGCCAGCAGTACCAGGTACCAAGCCAGCTGGAACCCCCAGAGCGAGTTCTCGTACTGGACGAACGACAGCATCACGATTGCCACCGGACAGTAGGCGATCCAGGGGATCGCCGGAGAGCGTCGTTTGTGGGCCCAGATCACGCATCCGATCGCAGCGACCAACAGGACGCCACTCACATACTCCTCGGTCACGACATCGAGGTGGGTGGTGTGGGCGAGGACCAGCATGATCAGATTGGGGAAGAGGATCCGGTTCTCGTTGTGCTGTGTCCAGAGCGTCGCGAAGGTGAGCGTCCCGGCGTAGGAGTGCCGGATCACGGTCACGTCGTCCCACTGGTCCCCGACGATCACGTTCACCCCGAAATGCCCGATGAACCAGAAGTAGGCGGCAACGGGAACGGTGAACCCGATCACGGTCACGACGGCGACCAGCCGAGCGACGGGCCCATGGCTCGCTGCGGGCCGGGGATCGGCGTTCTCGTCCTCGTCGGTCACCGGCTGCGACTCCGCGCTGAGATCGGTCATGGTGTACCCGCCGGAAGTGACGAGACGGTCGGAAGCGTCGCTGCGGCCCCCGGTGCCAACTGGCTCGCTCGGCTGTTGCGGCGGTTGCGCTCGTCGACCATCCTGCCGGTCGCCGCCACGAAACCGTTGATCTGGGCCAGTTGTGCTGGTGAGAGCACGACCGTTGCCTGGGCCGCTGGGGGCTGTTCCGCTGGGCGCACGCGGGAGGCGACCGGCTCGAGGGCTCGCACGAACCAGACCACGTCGGCGTCGGGATTGAGCAGGTCACCGAGCATCTCCACCGCTCCGGTCAGGGCCTCGCATGCCACCCCGGACGGACGTTCCAGGTGGGAAGCTGCGAATGGCCGTCGGATGTCTGAAGAGGCCGTGACCCGCCAGCCCGAACTCACCACCAGGCGCTCCAACGTTCGAGCGGTGAACGATGCACGCTCACCGTTCGTCGACCCCTGCGTGGGTGGTCCGGTCAACGCGCGCGCTCCCCGGCTGGCGTGCTGTGCATTCGGAACGGCGACGACAAGTGGTGGACATCCATGGGCCAGGGACCAGCGGGCAAGCACCTCGAGGACGAGTTCGGGCCGGGCCAGGCGGTGGATCTCGTCGAAGAGGAGGAGGGCGCCGATGTCGTTGCGATGCTGGGCCAGCCTCGTGAGCTCTTCACCGAGATGGCTGGTGACCTCGAGTGACCGATGGGGCATCGTCCATCGAGGGCCAACTCCGTCGGCTTTCGTCTCTCCGTCGCCATGCAGGGCGAGGACGGCGTAGTCGAATCCTGCGGCTCGGAGATGGGACCCCACCGCTTGGTCGATGGGATGCAGGTCGATGACCAACTGGCCTCGGGTCCCGATCAGATCGGTCGCCAGCGCCATTGCTGCCGCTGCGACGCCGACGCGACCCGGATGTCCGACGTCGTCCGACCGGTCGGCGGCCGGGACCGGGTCGACCGCCGCCATCAGACTGCGGGCCTGCGGTGGCGCTCCGTTCCCCGTGGCCTCGAGTAGTACGGCAGCCGTGGCCTCGAGGTAGGCCCGTCCGTACCGTCGGTCGGGCTCCAGGTGGTTGCCCTCCGCCCACTCGTTCCAGGCGAGGAGGAAGAGGAGGTTCTCCTCCTCGCGCACATGCTCGACCGAGGCCACGGCGCGCCGCAGCCAGCGCTCGTACTCGTCGGGGGATGCGCCCGCGTACAGGCGAGCCCCCCGCTGACGGCGGGCGGTGTTGTCCCAACTGGCCATCACCGAGGGGAACCGCTTCCAGGCCGGAGGGGTGCGTCCCAGGTCCACTTCATAGGCCGATCGGTAGTCGAAGACCCGTTGGCCACGGAGCCCCTCCGACGAGGTGGCGACCCTCGCACCGTCGAGGGGCATGAACCCGACCGACGCGTCGAGCCCGAACGCCGCCGGGCCACCCGGAGGCCAACCCCAGCTCTCCACCCAGCACAGGTAGAGGTCGGGGAACCCCAGTCGCTGGGCCTCGGCCCGCCAGGTGTCGGTGGTGCGGACCGGGTCGGGGAGGAGGGCGGGCCGGTAGACGAGGAACAGGGGTCGCCCGTCGATGGTGAGGTAGCGGGGGTCGGCGAAGGCGGTGGCCAGCCACCGGATATGGGCCAGGTCGTCCTCGGGGCTGAAGCGCTGGGGCATCAGCACGTCGCCGGTCTGGTCCCACTCACGGGTCCAGGGCTCGTTCGACCAGCACAGTGCGAAGGGGAAGTCGGGCTCCCCCGAGGCGAGCACCTCGTCGAAGGGACGCTCCAACAGGCGCTTCCCGTGGAACCAGTAGTGGTAGTAGACGAAACCGGAGATCCCGTGGGCCCGGGCCAGCTCGGCCTGGGCGGATCGCACCTCG
>DAHXOD010000054.1 GCA_027365055.1 bacterium | reverse complement strand
AGAGCTTGCCGTTGTCCTGGCGGGGCAGCTCGTCGGTGAACTCGATGCTTCGCGGGCACTTGAAGCGGGCAAGGCGCCCCCGGCAGTGGGCCAGGAGGTCGGCGGCCAGCGCCTCTCCGGCCTCGTAGCCCGGCTGGAGCTCCACCACGGCTTTCACCGCTTCGCCCCACTCCGGGTCGGGCACGCCGATGGTGCCGGCATCCCCGACCGCCGGGTGCTCGAGCAGGACGGCGTCGATCTCGGCGGGGTAGATGTTGACCCCGCCCGAGATGATGAGGTTGGCCGATCGATCGGTCAGGTACAAGAAGCCGTCGGCATCCATGTACCCGACGTCGCCGAGCGTGAAGTACTGCCCGGCGTAGGTCGCCGCTGTCTTCGCCGGGTCCCCGTGGTACTCGAAGGCCGCACCCTCCGGTGCCCGGAGGAACACCAGGCCCGTCTCGCCGACCGGCAGCGGGTTGGCCTGCTCGTCGCCGACGACCACCAGGCCCTCGGTGAACGGACGCCCGACGGTGCCGGGGTGGGCCAGCCAGGTGGCGGAGTCGACGAAGGTCCCGATGCCCTCGGTGGCGGCGTAGTACTCCCAGACGATCGGGCCCAGCCACTCGATGAGCCGCTGCTTCACCGCGACGGGGCACGGGGCAGCGCCGTGGAGCACCGACCGCAGGGACGTCACGTCGTAGCGGCCCCGGACGTCTTCGGGCAGGGAGAGGAGCCGGTGGAACATCGTCGGCACCATGTGGGTATGGGTGACGCGGTGGCGGTCGATGAGCGCGAGCGCCTCTTCGGCATCCCACCGTTCCATCAGCACCACCCCGACGCCGAAGTTGAGCGGTAGAGCCAGAGAGAAGGCGAGCGGCGCGGCGTGGTAGAGCGGCCCGGTGCACAGGTGGGCGTCCGATCCCCCCTCCTCGTAACCGAAGATGTTGATCGACCCGGCGGCGGCCGTGGCACCCGGGGGCCGGCGCACCCCCTTGGGACGCCCAGTGGTCCCCGAGGTGTAGAGCATCGTCGTTCCCGGCGTCGGGTCCTCCAGGTCGGTCTCCGACTCCCCCGCCAGGAGACCGTCGTAGCCGATCGTCCCGGGAGGTGCCGCTCCGATCACCACCACCAGGGGCGGATGCTCTAGGCCGGCGACGGCGTCTGCCGCCACGGCAGCGTGGTCGGCGTCGGCGATGAGGACCTTCGCTTCGCAGTCGGCGACGATGTAGGCCACCTCGCCGGCCGTGAGGTGCCAGTTGACCGGAGTGAGCCGGAATCCCGCTCGCTGGCTGGCCGCCACGACCTCCACGAACTCCGGCCGGTTCCCGCACAGCAGGGCGACCGCGTCGCCGGCGCCCAGCCCCTTGGCCCGGAGCGCTCGGGCAAGCCGGTTGGCGTTGGCGTTCAACTCCTCGAAGGTGCGGTTGCCTGCCGGGGAGATGATCGCCGGCGTCCCGGGTTGGGTGCGTGCCCACCAGGAGAGGGTCATGCCGGTTGCCGCCAGCTCGGCCTGGCGCTGGGCGACGGTGGAGGTGTCGGTCGAGGTGGAGGTGTCGGTGGAGGTGTCGGTGTCGGTCGAGGTGGAGCTCACCGCGCCTCTCCGGCGGCGGCTGCGGCCCGGTCGGCGGCGACGGAGTCGTACCGCTCGTAGTCCTCGGCCGTGTCGGCGGCGGATTCGAACTCGAGCAGCCCGACCCGACCCCACTGCTGGCGGAGCCAGCCGTCGTTGGCGTCGAGGAGCCCGAGCTTCGAGACGTTCGGCACCAGCTTGGCGAAGAACGCCCGCTGGAACGCGGCGAACACGCTGCCGCCCATGGCCTGTGCCGCTTCGACGATGTAGGGAAGGATCTGCTCTGCCGGAATCCCGAGCCGGTCCCACACTTCCGGCGTGGTCGAGCGGGCCCGGTTGCGCAGCGTGTTCTCTGCCAGGTACTCCTGGCGCTCCTTCAGCTCGGCGGAGGAGAGCTCCCCGTACAGCTCGCCGAGACTGAGGATGCCGAAGGCGACGTGCCGCGCCTCGTCGGACATCACGTAGCGGAGCAGCTTCTTCAACAGCGGCTCGGTGACGGTGCGGTGGAGCTCGCCGAACGCCGCCAGGGCCAGGCTCTCGATCACGATCTGCATGCCCAGGTAGGCGATGTCCCACCGGCTGTCCTCGATCAGGGAGGTGATCTGCTCCTCCAGGAACGGGCTCATGGGGTAGGCGTCCCCCAGCTTCGAGTCGAGGTACTTGGCGAAGACCTCGGTGTGTCGGGCCTCGTCCATGGTCTGGGTGGCGGCGTAGTACTTCGCGTCGACCCACGGGACCGTCTCGACGATCTTCGCCGCCGTGATCATTGCGCCCTGCTCACCGTGCATGAACTGGCTGAGCCGAGCCTTCATCAGCTCGACCCCGAGCCGGGTGAACTCGGTCTCGGTCCACGACGCGATCGGCGATCCCGGGAGCGTGGCCACCTTCCGGTAGAGCGGGGGGATGGCATTGTCGCCCATCTCCTGGACCAGCCGCTCCGGGTCGACGTCGGTCGACCAGTCGAGGTCGGTCACGCTGTTCCACTGCGATCCCATGGCCTTGTTGTAGAGGGTGACGAGCTGGGTGCGGTCCCGCTCGTAGTCCCAGGTGAACACCCGGGTGGCCTGGTCCTCCACCAGCTTGATGTTCGAGCGCATGGTGGCGCTGACCAAACCGGCCCCACCTCCGAGCTCTGGTGCCACCGGTGTCGTTGTCATCGTCCCCCTCCTGTCCTGTCCTGGCTACTGCCACTGTTGTCTGTCGGCTGTCTGTCGGCTTGGTGGTGCTGTTGTTGTTCAGGCCGTCTTGTGCTGGCTGTCTTGTGCTGGCCGTCTTGTGCTGGCCGTCCTGTTCTCCCGCGACACGCCGGCGGCTTCGGCGGGACCGTCCTCTGGGTGCGGGTCACCGAAGCTCTCGACGATCCGTTGCATGAGCGCGTGCCACCCCTCCGGTTCCGGTGAGGGTAGGCCCGAGCCCCGGTGGACGAGCAGCCCCAACCGGAGCACCCGGACCAGGAAGAGGACGGCGCCCGGGTCGACGGACGGGTCGATGGTCCCGTCCTGCTTGGCTTCTTCGACCAGGGGGCTGACGGCGCGGTGCCACTGGCGACCGGCGGCGGCGAGTGCCGAGCTGACGTCGGGTTGGCGCCGGGCGGTCACGAACGTCTCGAGCAGGAGGGCCTCTCCACCGCTCAGCTCGCCGTCCGTCCGCATGGCGAGCGAGGTCACGAGGTCGGCCACCTTCGTGTGCTCTGGTGGGACCGAGCGGCTGGAGGGGATCGAGCGGGTCATGAGGGCCTCGCGGAGGAGCTCACCCTTCGACCGGAATCGGCCGTAGACGGCACCGGTCGAGAATCCGGCTTCGTTCACGATGTCCAGGAGTTTCGTCCCGTCGTACCCTTGGCGGGCCACGACCCGGGCGGCGGCGTCCAACAGCGCGTCACGAAGGTCATCGGTCACCTCGGCGTGCTCCACGATGTCCACGGCCACGGACGGAGAATAAACCTTATTCTCCGGGAAGGGCAAGGGGTGGGTGGCCAGCGCGCTGAGGCAATGTCGACAGATCCGGGACGGGACGTGATCCGGATCGGCGGTCGGCACCGAACGAGAGATGGACCTCTTCGGGCGCGACGTGGCAACGCTGCGACTCCGGGGTACGGCCCGATGGGAACTGCGACCACGAAAGGTGATGCCCATGCGTCTACGAAGAGGGACAACGATTCGGAGGGGGGCGGTGTTCACCGGCCTGATCGCCTCCGTGGCCGCGCTCGGCCTGCTGTCGATCCCGTCAGGAGTTGCCGGCGCGCTCACGCCCCAGGCCTCTCCGAGCGGGAACAGCGGGACGACCGTGAGCCCACTGCAGTACAACTGTGCCAACGACTCGCCGACGTGCGGTCCGACAGCTACGAGCCCAGGTGTGGGTGAGACCTATGGCTCGTACGACGGGCAGCGTGTCCGGTTGCTCTATACCGAGAACTACTTTTGTGGGACACCCTCTAGCGGGTACACCGCGAAGTCGTCGACCGGTTGCGAGGCAGGGTACTCGTCGACCACGTCCCCGCCGGCGAACACCACCCATGCCGACACCCTCTACATCCCGGTGCCGCTGTTCGCCAACCCACCAGCGACCCAGTGCTCGTCCAGTGCGACGTGCATCGACCATCCGTCGTCCATCGATCTGTCGCCGTTGGCGACTAAAGACCCCGCGTTGGCAACTGCGATCAGCACGGGAATCCCCGGACACGATCACGTGGTCGGGACGCGTAACAACGGGAACCCGGAGTGGTGGCCGGTCGAGGTGGTCGCCACGACCAGCCCGACGGTGTTCAACACCCTGACGAGCGTGAGCGCCATCAACACCGCGGTTGCCGCTGGGACGGCGATCAGCGCCCCCACCAACGTGTACCTGTTCTTCCAGGTGCTCCCGGGGACGGTGCCTGCCGCCCAGTACGACGCGGTCATGGCGGCAGGGTTCCCTGCCACCTCGCCTCCGGCCAGCGCCACGACGTTCGACAACCTGAAGCAGGCCTGCAGCGCAGGTGGCCCGTACTGCTCGAATGTCGGGGTCACGAGCGACTGGTACAACGGCAAGGACGTGAACGCGCTCTACACCGAGAACTTCTACTGTGACACCTCGGTGAGCTCGGGTGCCCCCAGTGGCTGTGAGGCCGGCGCGGCGGCGAACAACAACCCGCCGGGGGTGACCGGCCCCGTTCCGACGGTGTCGAGCCCGGACGTCAACACGAACATGGACCCGCTGTACATCCCGGTGCCGATCGGCTTCACACCGACGTACCTGCAGTGTCCGTCCACATCGCCGTGCATCGACCATCCGACCAGCATCGACCTGTCGAGGCTGTCCTCGGTGCTCGACCCGGTGCTCCACACCACACCGGCCGAGTTGGCCGACACCATGCTGCCCGGCCACGATCACCTGATTGCCAACCTCAACTCGGGTAACCCCGAGTGGTGGAACGTGATCGTGATCCCGGTGACCACCCAGGCGGCGCTGAACCAGGTCCAGACGGTGAAGAGCTACAGCGCCGTGAAGGCGATGGAGACCTCCAACTTCTCCAGCGGAGTCGGTCCGGAGATCCCCACCAACGCCTACCTGTGGTTCCAAGTGCTCCCGGGCACGAGTTCGCCCAAGCCTGGACCGGTGCAGACCGACTGTAGGACGAGCCTGCCCTCCGGCAGTGTCGTCGGCATGGCTGCGACCCCCGGTGACAACGGCTACGTCGAAGTCGACGCGGCCGGCGATGTGGCCACGATGGGCGGTGCGACCTGCTATGGCTCGATGACCGGGATCCACCTGAACAAGCCGATCGTGGGCGTGGCCCTCGACCCGGCGACAGGTGGCTACTGGTTGGTTGCCTCTGACGGCGGGGTGTTCTCCTTCAACGCACCGTTCTACGGCTCCATGGGAGGCATCGCGCTGAACAAGCCGGTCGTCGGCATGGCCGCCACCTTGCAGGGGAACGGGTACCGCCTGTTCGCCTCTGACGGTGGTGTCTTCGACTTCGGCTCGGCCGGATTCGACGGCTCTATGGGTGGTATTCCCCTGAACAAGCCGGTGGTCGGTGGCGTGAGCAACACCGCCCAGGGTGGCTACTGGATGGTGGCGTCCGACGGAGGCATCTTCTCCTTCAACGCCCCCTTCTACGGGTCCGCGGCCTAGACGGGCACCGCGTGGGGGGCCGATTCGGGCCTCCCACGCGGGCGCTCGGTACCCGCGGTTCTGTCAGGAACCGACGTGCATCGCCGGCCGGGCTATTCGGGCTCGGCCGGCGGCGCGCCCTGGCCTCTCCCGCGGTGTCGTTTCGTCGTCTCCCCGGTCGCCCGGCCGGGTGCCCGGGTGTCCGGGTGTCCCCGTCAGGCAGGCCGTTCCCAGCGCACGATGTCGTCGATCTCCCCGCTCACGACGTCGAAGACGAACCCGGCGATGACCTTCAGCGGTGTGAGGTACGGGGTGGCGGCCAGGATCGCGATGTCGCTGCGCAAGGCGGCGGCATGGTCGTCGATCGGCAGGAACCCCAGGTCGGCACCGGTGAGCTGGCGAAGCGTCTCGTCGGTCACGCCGGCCAGGCCGCACTTCGTGTGCTGCATCACGACCGCCGTATCGACCCCGAGCACGTGACTGGAGAGAGCCAGACTGCGGAGCACGTCGTCGGTCACCCGGCCGCCGGCGTTCCTTATGACGTGGGCGTCGCCCAGGTGCAGGCCCAGGGCGGCGAAGACGTCGATCCGGGCGTCCATGCACGTGATGACGGCGAGGCGCCGGGTCGGGTTGGCGTCGGCCACCGAGGCCCGGGCGGCGGCGTACGCCTCGTTGGCCGCGAGTAGCCGGGCGATCTGGGTCACGGCGCAATCTCCGTCGGACTCGGGCGGCTCACTCGACCTCGGTCCTGATCCGCTCCAGGGTCGTGCGCATCCCCTCCCGGTTGGTCCGACCCCGGGCCCAGCCGAACAGCGCCCAGTACAGGCGCATCACCGCGTTGTCGGCCAGTTGGAACGACTCGGTCACGTCGGTGCCGTCGCCGGCGGGCTGGAGCCGGTAGCGCCAGACGTTGATGGGCTTGGCGCCCGGGCCGACGCCGAAGGCGAACTCCCGACCCGGTTCGCTGGCCGTGACCGTGCACGTCGTCCAGTAGGTCGGGCCCTTCCCGTTGCGCTTCACATGGCCCCGGAACCGGGCTCCGACCGCGGGACCGGTGGCGCCGTCGAGCCACTCTGCCTCGAAGGTCTCGGGGCTGTACCTCCCGATCTTGGTGACGTCGCTCACCAGGTCCCAGATGCGTTCCGGGGGTGCGTTCATGTGGATGGTGACCGAGCCTTGCATGGCCCCACTCTACGGCGGGAGCTCCCGTCGACACGCCTATCGTCACTTGCCCTCCCCGGAGCGGCGACTTCGGGATAGCCTACGAGGCGGATACCCGGAATCGCTCGTTTCGACGTCGGTCCACGGGCGCCGGCGGGTGATGCGTTTGCCGAGGCTGCAGGAGGAGCGACCGTGGGGGAAAGCGTGGAGAAGGGCGGCCAGGCGGCACGGATCCGGCCCTTTGACGAGTCGGGCGTCGTCCGGGGCGGGGACGGGGTGTTGCACTACGAGGGTCTGTCCGGATCGGTCGTCGAGATGCTCCGGTCCACCGTCGATGCCCGACCCTCTCACCCGGCCGTGGTGGAGGTGGGCGGGGACCGGGTCACCTACCGTGACCTCTGGGACCGGGCAGCCCGCGTGGCGGGCGGGCTGCGGACCACCGGGGTCGGCCAGGGTGACCGGGTGGCCATCCGCCTGGGAAACGGCCTGGACTGGGTGGTGGCGTTCTTCGGGACGCTGATGGCCGGAGCCGTGGCTGTCCCGGTCAACACGCGCTTCACGCAGGCCGAGGTGGACTACGTGGTGACCGACTCCGGTGCCTCGTTCGTCTTCGAGCCGGGCCGGGGCCTGCCCGACGGACCGGCGATGGTGGTCGACGGCCAGGCACCGGCGGACCTGGCGGCGATCTTCTACACCTCGGGGACCACCGGTTTCCCGAAGGGGGCCATGACCACCCACGAGTGCTTCCTGTCGAACAGCGAGACGTGCCGGCGGGTGGTGCGGTTGGATGGCCAGGAGATCGCCAACCTGATCTCCGTGCCCCTGTTCCACGTGACCGGGTGCAACAGCCAGCTCCTGCCCACCTGCCAGCTGGGCGGGACGACGGTCGTCCTGCCCACCTTCGACGTGCCCGGGTTCTTCGCCGCCATCGCCACGGAGCGGATCAACCTCCTGACCTCCGTGCCGGCCATCTACTGGCTGGCCATGAACCACCCGGACTTCGCCGACCTCGACGTGTCGGGGATCCGCTGGCTCACCTACGGCGGCGCCCCCGTCGCCCGTGACCAGGTGCTCCGGATGACGGAGGCCTTCCCGAACGCGCTCCTGGGGAACGGCTTCGGGCTCACGGAGACCTCGTCGGTCGCCACGTTCCTCCCCCACGATTTCGCAGCGGCGCGACCCGAGACTGTCGGGTTTGCCGCACCGCCCGTCGAGTTGGACCTCTTCGAGCCGGACCCGGCGACCGGGGCCGGAGAGCTCCTCATCCGGGGGCCGAACGTGGTCCCGGGATACTGGCGCAAGCCGGAGGCCACCGCCGAGACGTTCACCGACGGCTGGCTCCACAGCGGCGACGTCGCCCTGCTCGACGGGGACGGGTTCTGCACCATCGTGGATCGGAAGAAGGACATGGTGAACCGGGGCGGTGAGAACGTCTACTCCGTCGAGGTCGAGAACGTCCTTGCCGGCTGTCCCGGGGTCTTCGAGGTCGCTGTCGTCGGGGTCCCCGACGCCATGATGGGCGAGAAGGTCGGGGCCGTCGTGGTGCCCTCCCCGGGCACCGAGTTCGATCCGGCCACGCTCGTCGCCTACGCCGGAGACCGCCTCGCCGACTTCAAGGTTCCCCAGTACGTCGCCGTGCGCGGCGAGCCGTTGCCCCGCAACGCTGGCGGGAAGGTGCTGAAGGGCAAGCTGCGGGAGCAGACCCGGTGGGGGGTGCCGCTCCGCTAGGCGGGACGGGCCAGACGGGCCAGACGGGCCAGCCGGAGGTTGCCAGGAAGGGAGTTTCTGGCGGGGAGTTCCCGGCGGGGGAGTACGCAGGAGTCGGAGCATCAGACGGAGCAGGAGGAGTCTCACCATGGCAGAGGTAGCGACGGTACGAGGCCCGATCGGGACGGAGACGCTCGGGCCGACGCTCATGCACGAGCACGTCTTCGTGCTCTCGCCCGAGATAGAGGCAAACCACCCCTACGGCTGGGACGAGGAGGCCCGCGTCGCCCAGGCCGTCGACAAGCTGAACCAGCTGAAAGCGGCCGGGATCGACTCGATCGTGGACCCGACGGTGGTGGGCCTCGGGCGCTACATCCCCCGCATCCAACGCATCGCCGAGCAGACCGAGCTGAACATCGTGGTGGCCACCGGGCTCTACACCTACAACGAGCTCCCGCACTACTTCGACTACCGGGGTCCCGGCACGCTGCTCGGGGGCGACGACCCGATGGTCGAGATGTTCGTCACCGACATCACCGAGGGCATCGCCGGGACCGGCGTGAAGGCGGCATTCTTGAAGTGCGCCACCGATCATCAAGGGGTCACCGCCGGCGTGGAGCGGGTCCTTCGGGCCGTGGCCAAGGCCCACCGGGCCACCGGAGCTCCGATCCTCACCCACACGCATGCCGACAGCCGCCAGGGCGACCACCAGCAGCGGATCTTCGCCGAAGAGGGCGTGGACCTCTCCCGGGTCGTGATCGGGCACTGCGGCGACACCACCGACCTCGACTACCTGGAGGGCTTGATCGAACGCGGGTCCTACGTGGGCATGGACCGCTTCGGCCTCGACCTGCTCCTTCCCTTCGAGGACCGCGTGGCGACGGTGGCAGCGCTGTGCGAACGGGGACACGCCGACCACGTGGTCCTGGCTCACGACGCCTCGTGCTTCATCGACTGGCTCCCCGAGGAGGCCCTGCCCGTGGCCGCGCCGAACTGGCACTACCTCCACATCACCAACGACGTGCTCCCCGCCCTACGCCAGCGGGGCGTCACCGAGGAGCAGATCGACCAGATGCTCGTGACGAACCCGAGGGCCTACTTCGAGCGGACCGACGCCTACTGACCGCTCGATCGCCGTCGAGCGGACCGACGCCTCCTGGCCGCGCGGTTCGTCGGGGTGCCAGTGCCGTCAGCCCCTAGGTCTCGGGCGGCGCTCCGTCAGAGACGGCAGCCTCGCCACCGGGTGACGGCCCATCGACCAGCTCCCCATCGACCGCGTCTTCATCGGCGGGGTGCTCCCCTCGGGGCCCTGAGCCGGGGATGTGCCCCGTCAGCTCGAGGAACTTCCGGACCTTCACGATGTCGTCTGCCGACAGGTCCGTCCGGTGGGGCGGGTGGTAGACCTCGCAGTGGCCGTCGATGTCGACCCGGAACCGGTCGTGGCTCTCTACCGTCACCTCCCCGAGGGCGTTGAACAGGGAGACGACCGCCGGCCACTTCAGGTTGAGGCGGATCGGGTGGTCGAACAGCTCCTGGAGGGTATGGGCCTGCTTGTGGTTCATGACGAAGGCACGCTCGACTCTCTGCCCCGGAGGGCACCGGCGATCTGGCGCGCCCGGCGCACGGGCGACGGATTCAGGGTAACGCCCCCTCTCCACCGAGCGTGGGCGGAGGCGGTCCGCCCAAGGCCGGCTGGGCGCAGGGTGGAGGCGAGTCGCTGGCGGGTGGGTAGCGGAACGCGCCGCCTTCCTGCTTCGTGCCCGGTAGGCCGGCGATGCCGGCCAGCATGGCTGGCCTCGCGGCGGTGCGATTGCTACCTTGGCCCCATGCGCCACGTCCGTCTGGGCCGTACCGGCCTCCTCGTCTCCGAGCTGTGCCTGGGCACGATGACCTTCGGCCTCCAGTGCGACGAGGACACCTCGCTCGCCATCCTCGACCGGGCCGATGCCGGCGGGATCACCTTCCTCGATACTGCCGACGTCTACCCCCTGGGTGGCGGGCTGGCGACGGCGGGTCGGACGGAGGAGATCGTGGGGAAGTGGCTCCGCGGGAGGCGCGACCGCTTCGTCGTCGCCACCAAGTGCTTCGGCCGGACAGGGTCGGCGGCGTGGGAACAGGGCAACTCCCGGAAGCACATCCTCGACGCCGTAGACGCCTCGCTGCGGCGGCTCGGCACCGACTACATCGATCTCTACCAGCTGCACGGTCCCGATCCGCGAACCCCGATCGACGAGACGCTGGGCGCGTTGGACGACCTGGTCCGGTCGGGGAAGGTCCGCTACGTGGGCTGCTCGAACTTCCTCGCCTACCAGGTCGCTCGGGCGGTCGGCCGGAGCGAGGCCCGCCAGCTCGTCCGGTTCGACTCGGTCCAGCCCCGCTACAACCTATTGTTCCGCCAGATCGAGCGCGAGCTCCTCCCGCTGTGCCTGGAGGAGGGCATC
>DAHXOD010000053.1:3765-11117 GCA_027365055.1 bacterium | reverse complement strand
CCCGTCCCTCTGACGGTATCCGGGTCCCAGACCTACGGCTCGTCGTCGCCTTCGTTCACCGTTGGTCCTACTCCGGGTACAACGTTGCCCGCTGGCATCCAGGTCACGGACACTTCGTTGTCGCGTGCCACGGTGCACCCGGGGACCGCCATCACCCCGACCTTGGCTCCAGGGGCCTACACCCTCGACGTGAAGTCGTGCACCCCAGTCCCGACCCTCACCGGCACCAACGCGTCGAGTGACATCGTGCAACTCGAGAGTGGAGCATTCGTGGTCGACCGAGCCCCACAGACCATCACCTTCACCTCTCACGCGCCCACGACCGCCACCGTCGGAGGTCCGAGCTATCGGGTCAGCGCCATAGGTGGTTCGTCCGCCAATCCGGTCACGTTCTCGAGCTCGACCCCGTCGATCTGCACCATCGCCGGGTTCATGGTCCGGTTCGTCGGGACCGGCACCTGCGTCATCGTCGCCAATCAGGCGGGTACCACCGCCTACACCTCAGCCTTTCCGGTGTGCCAACGATTTGTGGTGATGCCTGGTTCCCCTGCCCCCGTCCGATCGCTCGGCTACGACCTGGTCGGCTCGGACGGCGGGGTCTTCGCCTTCGGTAACGCCCCGTTCCTCGGCTCGCTCCCCGGTCGTGGGGTCCACGTGGACGACATCGTCGGAGTGGCCGCCACGCCGGGTAACAAGGGGTACTGGCTGGTGGGATCCAGCGGTCACGTCTACGGCTTCGGAGACGCGACCATCTTCGGGAGCCTCGACGCCCCGGTCAGCTCGATGGTGGCCACCCCCGACGGCAAGGGGTACTGGCTGGTCGGACCAGACGGAGGGGTCTTCGCCTTTGGGGACGCGACCTTCCTCGGCTCACTTCCCGGGCTGCGCACCACCGTGTCCGACATCGTCTCGATGGTGGCGACGGCCGACGGGTTGGGCTACCGGCTCGTCGGCGCTGATGGCGGGGTCTTCGCTTTCGGCAACGCGCCATTCGCCGGGTCGCTTCCGGGCATCGGGATCCGTGTCGACACCATTGTGGGAGCGGTGCCTGCGGGGGTGTAGCGCCGGAGGGAGGAGTGCACACGAGCCATGGCCTGGCGCGGCGTTCCGCCCCTCTGCGGTCGGGGAGCGTGGAGCGGTACCGGCGGCAGCGTGGGAGACTGGCACCGCCGGCTGCACGAAGGGAACCATGTCCATGAGCCAGTCTCCGACCCAACCGACCAATCGCCGCAAGGTCACCGTCGAGGGACCCGGCGGGATCCGGGTGCCGTTCACCGAGGTTCGCCTCTCCGACTCGCCCGGTGCCGACGGTCCCGTTCCCAACCAGCCGGTGCTCCTCTACGACACCTCGGGTCCGGGGTCGGTGCCTTCGACGGGCCTGGTTCCCCTGCGAGCCCCGTGGATCGCGGCACGCGGCGATGTCGAGCCCTACGAGGGGCGTCCGGTCGCCCGCCGCGACGACGGTCGCGCCGCCGTTCGCCGGACCGGTCCCGATCCGGCCGTGTTTCCGCCGACCACCCGCCGCCCGCTGCGCGCTACCGGGAAGCCGGTGACCCAGCTCGCCTACGCCCGGAGGGGCGAGGTCACCCCGGAGATGGAGTTCGTCGCGGTCCGCGAAGGGGTGGAAGCCTCGTTCGTGCGCGACGAGGTGGCGGCCGGACGGGCGATTCTGCCGGCGAACGTGAACCACCCCGAGTCGGAGCCGATGGTCATCGGGAGCAAGTTCCTGGTCAAGGTCAACGCCAACATCGGCAATTCGGCCGTGTCCTCGTCGATCGACGAGGAGGTGGAGAAGCTGACCTGGGCCACCCGCTGGGGAGCCGACACCGTCATGGACCTCTCCACCGGTCCCGACATCCACACCACCCGCGAGTGGATCGTCCGGAACTCGCCGGTGCCGATCGGGACGGTGCCGATCTACCAGGCGCTCGAGAAGGTCGACGGGAGCCCGGAGGAGCTGACCTGGGAGCTCTACCGCGACACCCTGGTCGAACAGGCCGAGCAGGGGGTCGACTACTTCACTATCCATGCCGGCGTGCTTCTGCGCTACGTCCCGATGACCGCCAAGCGCGTCACCGGCATCGTCAGTCGGGGCGGATCGATCATGGCGGCATGGTGTCTGGCCCACCACACCGAGAACTTCCTCTACACCCGGTTCGAGGAGATCTGCGAGATCATGGCGGCCTACGACGTGGCGTTCTCGCTCGGCGACGGGCTACGACCAGGGTCGATCGCGGACGCCAACGACGAGGCCCAGTTCGCGGAGCTCCGCACCCTGGGCGAGCTGACCGAGGTCGCCTGGCGCCACGACGTCCAGGTGATGATCGAGGGCCCCGGGCACGTGCCCCTCGACAAGATCGTCGAGAACGTCACCCTGCAGAAGGAGGTCTGCCACGAGGCCCCCTTCTACACGCTGGGACCGCTGACCGTGGATGTCGCCCCCGGCTACGACCACATCACCTCGGCGATCGGTGCCGCCGTCATCGGCATGGCCGGTACCGCCATGCTCTGCTATGTGACCCCGAAGGAGCACCTGGGGCTTCCCAACCGCGATGACGTGAAGCAGGGGATGATCGCCTACCGGATCGCCGCCCACGCCGCCGACCTGGCCAAGGGCCACCCCGGCGCCCAGCGGTGGGACGACGCGCTGTCCAAGGCCCGCTTCGAGTTCCGCTGGGAGGACCAGTTCGACCTGGCGATGGACCCCGAGACGGCGCGTGCCTTCCACGACGAGACACTGCCGGCCGAACCGGCCAAGACGGCGCACTTCTGCTCCATGTGCGGACCGAAATTCTGCTCGATGCGGATCAGCCAGGACGTGCGGGAGTACGCGGCCGCGAGGGAGGTCGACCTCGCCACCGCGGTGGAGATCGGGATGAAGGAGAAGTCGACCCAGTTCCGCGAGTCGGGGAGCGAGCTCTACCGCGAGCCCTCGAGCGCCTGAACCGGCGCCCGGCGCCGCGACGCGGCTCGCCGGGGACCGTCGATGAACCGGGTTGTGGCGGCTCCGGTGTCTATACTAGGAGTCGTGGTCGGGCAAGGCGCCCTCCACCGGGGTCTTCCTCATTCTGCTCGTCGAGGTCTGCAGTCGCAGCCGGACGGCCGGCCCGAGGCGGGCCCGAGTGCCGCCGCGAGGCTCGCGGAGGCCGACGGTCGGCTTGGCCGTCACCGAACGACGAGAGTGAGAACCAACCCCATGACAACGACTACCGAGCAGCCCGGGCGCGCCCAGGCGGGCGACGTGTCAGGCGAGGTCGTTTCGGACGACGCCGGGATCAACGAGTCGGATGCACCGACGTTTGACTCGTTGGGCGTCCATCCCGCCCTGGTCAAGGCACTGGCTACCCAGGGGATCACCACGGCCTTCTCCATCCAGGCGATGACGGTGGCCGATGCGCTCGCCGGGCGCGATGTCTGCGGCAAGGCGAAGACCGGGTCGGGCAAGACCCTGGCGTTCGGCGTGCCGCTGCTGCAGCGGACGATGGCGTCCAAGGCGACCGAGCCTGGTCGCCCGCGGGCCCTGGTCCTGGTGCCGACCCGTGAGCTGGCGGTCCAGGTCAGCGAGGTCCTCGATCCGCTGGCCGAGGCGGCCGGTCTCCGGACGGTGGCCGTCTACGGGGGAGCGGACATCGAGCGTCAGGTGAAGAAACTGCGCCGGGGGGTGGACGTGGTGATCGCCACGCCCGGGCGCCTGATCGACCTGGGCGACCGGGGAGAGCTGTCGGTGGCCGACATCGAGACGCTGGTGCTCGACGAGGCCGACCGGATGGCGGACATGGGCTTCATGCCCCAGGTCGAATGGGTCCTTCGCCGTCTCGAGCGTGACCACCAGACCCTTCTCTTCTCGGCCACCCTCGACGGCGCGGTCGACCGGCTGGTGAGCCGGTACCTCACCGATCCGGTCCGCCACGAGGTCGCATCGGCCAACACCACGGTGGACGCCATGGAGCACCGGTTCCTGGCCGTCCATCAGATGGACCGGGTCAAGGTCGCCGCCACCATCTGCAGTCACAACCAGAAGACCCTGCTGTTCGTCCGGACCAAGCGAGGAGCGGACCGGTTGGTCGAGCAGCTCCAGAAGGAGGGTGTGCGTGCGGCTGCCATCCACGGCGACCTCCGCCAGGTCAACCGGGAACGGACGCTGAAGGATTTTGCCGAGGGGAAGCTCCCGGCGCTGGTGGCCACCGACGTGGCCGCCAGGGGACTCGACATCGACGCGGTCGACGTGGTCATCCACTTCGATCCGCCCGAGGACCACAAAGCGTACCTGCACCGCTCGGGACGGACCGCTCGGGCGGGCGAGGCCGGCGTGGTGGTCACCCTGGTCCAGTGGAACCAGGTGCTCGAAGTCGAACGGATCCAGAAGCGTATCGGGCTCAAGCTCCCCATCGTCGAGATGTTCTCGAACGACTCGCGCCTGGCCGACCTCAGCGGGTGGAACCCGCTGGCGGCCGAGGCCTGAGCGGCAGCGGTCGAGCATCCCGTGGCTGAACCGGTGGTGACCGAGCGCCAACCCCGCGGTCCTCTGACGGTTGACGCCGGACTCGACGGCGTCGACCGAATCCTGGTGATCGCGGCGCACCCCGACGACATCGACTTCGGAGCGGCGGCGTCCGTGGCGTCCTGGATCGGGGCTGGGGTGGACGTGGCCTACTGCATCGCCACCGACGGTGACGCCGGTGGCTCGGATCGGACCCTGGATCGCAGCGACATGGCCGCCATCCGGCGCGACGAGCAACGGGCGGCGGCCAAGGAAGTCGGCGTGTCCGAGGTGACGTTCCTCGGTTACCCCGACGGCCGGGTGACGCCATCGCTGGAGCTGCGCCGGGACCTGTCGCGCGCGATCCGCCGGTTCCGCCCCGACCGGGTGGTCGCCCCGTCGCCCGATCGGAACTGGGCCCGGATCTACGCCAGCCACCCCGACCACTTGGCGGTCGGCGAGGCCGCCGCCTGTGCGGTCTACCCTGACGCACGCAACCCGTTCGCCCACCCCGAGCTGCTCGACGAAGGGCTCGAGCCCCATACGGTCCCCGAGCTGTGGTTGATGGCCACCGACCGGGCCGACCGGGCGGTCGACGTCACCGAGTGGTTCGACCGCAAGCTCGCCGCCCTGCGATCGCACCGGAGCCAGGTCGGCGACGGCGAGGATCTCGATGGGATGCTCCGGTCGTGGATGTCCGCGACCGCCCTGGCGGCCGGGCTCCCCGAAGGCAGACTGGCGGAGGCCTACCTGGTGGTGGGGACCGCGTGAGTTGAGCGGCGCTCACCTCCCCTGGGTGGTGGTCCGACACGTCCCTTACGAAGGCCCGGGACTCGTCGCCGGTGCCTTGGACGAAGCCGGGCTGGCCTACGAGCTGCTGGCTCTCGACGAAGTGGTAGCTGGCGACGAGGCGGCTGGTTCCCTGTCCGGTGGTAGTGCCGTGCGGTCGTTGGAGCGGCTGGACCCGTCCCGGGTCGGTGGGCTGGTGGTGATGGGGGGTCCGATGGGAGTCCACGACGCCGACCGCCATCCGTGGCTGGACGCCGAGCGCCAGGCCCTACGGCGTGCGGTGGCCGCCGGGATCCCGGTCCTGGGAATCTGCCTCGGGGCCCAGCAGCTGGCTGCTGCCTGCGGTGCCGAGGTGACAACGGGCGACCACGAGGAGATCGGCTTGGGCGCAGTGACGCTCACGGGAGCCGGGCGCCTCGACCCGGTGCTCGGCCCCGAGTACGGGGGCCTGGGCGACCCGTCGGTCCCCTGCGTCCACTGGCACCGCGACACGTTCTCGCTGCCGGACGGTTCGGTCCATCTGGCCGCCACCCGGCTCTTCCCCCACCAGGCGTTCCGGATCGGACGGCGCGCCTACGGGTTCCAGTTCCATGTCGAGGTGGACGCGACCCTGGCCGATGGATGGCGACCGATGGTGCCGCAGGGGGTGGAGCTCGGTGGTCCCCGCCTGGCGGCGGTCGCCGACGTCGGGAAGCGATTGTTGCGGCGATTCGTCGCCATGGCGACCGCGGAGAAGGCGACCGGGGAGAAGGGACCCATATGATCGGTCATCGGGGAGCCAAGGGCATGGCGACTGTGGTGCCAGCCGGCCCTCCCGTGACCCCGGAACCCGAGTCCCCGGCGCGCTCGCCCGAGGTGGCGGCGAACCCTCTCCCGGGTGAACCGGCGAAGCCGCGGCTGCGCGGTGTGCTCCACCAGTTCGCGTTCTTCGGGTCGCTCGTCTCGGGTGGAGGACTGATTGCCGCTGCGCCCACGGCAGGTTCCCGTGCCGTGGTGACGATCTACGCGGTCTCCATCTCGATGTTGTTCGGGGTGAGCGCCCTCTTCCACCGGCGCACGTGGGGACCGGCCGGTCGCCGTCGCATGCGCCGCGCTGACCACTCGACCATCTTCATCGCCATCGCCGGAACGACGACCGCAGTAGCCGGCATCGCACTGGACGGCCCGGCCCGGGTGGTGCTGCTCTCGATCGTGTGGGGAGGTGCGGTCATCGGGATCGTGGTGCGCCAAGCATGGTTGGACGCACCCAAGTGGGTGATCGCCTTACCCTACGTGGTGGTGGGGTGGTCAGCGCTGGTCGTGCTGCCCCAGCTGTTCCACGCGCTCGGTGCGGTCGGGTTCGCGCTGCTGATCGGGGGCGGCATCGCCTATTCGGCCGGAGCGGTGGTCTACGCGCTCAAGCGTCCCTCGCCGCTCCCGGGCGTGTTCGGCTACCACGAGGTGTTCCATGCCTGCACCATCGTGGGCGCCGTCCTGCACTTCGTCCTGATCGCCTGGTTCGTTCTGCCGCTCGCCACCTAGCCCCGCGGTCGGCTCGATCGGCTCGATCGGCTCTGTGCCCACGGGTCGGAGCCGGAGACCCCTCCACGCCGTCACCCGCTCGGCCCCACTGCGGCCAGCACCTCGGCACGCTTGTCCCTCTCGCTGCGTGACGACCCTGGGCGACCCTGGGCGAGGAGCTCCAGGGCGAGACCTCACAGCTCACACTCGAGACGTACGCGAAGCTCGTCACCCCACACATCGACGTCCAACTCGGAGACCCACCCGTCGTCGTCCAGCCGGATGACAGGGATCCCGGGTGCGGGCTGACGAGCGGTGTCGACGTGCCCGAGGTGGGAAGCCCGCAGACCACCACCGGGTCGAGTCCGGGACCCAGCGACATGGTCGTCTGTCCGGTCTGACACCTCGGAGAACGAGGATGGGGACCTCATTGCCCTCGTTGCCCTCATCGACCGCTACGGCCACTTCCTGGGTCATGCAGTGTTCGAGGTTGCTGGCCTTACCTCACCTTGGATCCCGCACCCCGCCGACCGACGTGGCGGCGCTCGGCGCTCGGCGATCGGCCATCGTTCACGGGGACCTC
>DAHXOD010000053.1:0-3755 GCA_027365055.1 bacterium | reverse complement strand
CCAGACCATGGATGCCGCTTCAAGAAGGTGCGATCCCGTGGTAGTCACTACGGGGGGCACCGGACCGGAGGAGCTGCGATGACCGAAGACTGGGCCAGGCCGGTGGTGCACTGGGAGATGGTGGCTCGTGACCCGGACCGGCAGGCAGCCTTCTACCGGGCACTGTGCCACTGGGACATCGGGGACGGTCCGATCCGCTCGATCCCCGCCGGATTGGGTGGCCCCGAACCCGGTCCGGCCGGCCATCTCCGCCAAGGTGACCACAGCGGCGTGACGCTCTACGTCCAGGTCCGCGACCTGCGTGGCTCGCTGGAGCTGGCCGAGGAGCTGGGTGGTCGCAAGGTGTTCGATCCGTTCGACGTGCCGGGCGGTCCGACCATCGCCGGTGTCGAGGACCCCGAAGGAGTACCGCTGGTACTGGTGCAGCAGTAGCGCCCGGCTGCCTGCGCCCGCCGCAGCCGATCGGCCCACCAGCCGACCCGCCCGATCAGTCGAGCGTCGTGTACCGCTCGACCCGGATGCTCGACGGATCGACCAGCGCCACCAGCTCGCTCACCGCAACATCGCCGGTCCGATGTCGAGCCGCCTGGTCCGCATCCCCGGCCGCGCGCCACTGCTCGATCACCAGCCACGTCCCGTCGTCTCCCCGGGCGGTGGTCCGTCGCACCAGGCCGGGCTGGCGATAGGCGAAGTCGGTCTGCACCCGGCGGTCAGCGGCCAGCGCCTCGGCGTCCGCGACGCCGGCCGCCAGGCGGAACCGGGTCATCTCGATCATCGCTCAGGTGGTCGCACGCGCCATCTGGCGGAGCATGTAGGGCAGGATGCCCCCATGGCGGTAGTACTCGGCCTCCATGGGCGTGTCGATCCGGAGCCGGGCGGCGAACTCGACCACCCGGTCCTCGTCGGTGGCCCGCACGGCGACCTCCTTGGGGACCTCGCCTCCGTTCAGCACCTCGACACCGGAGATGGCGAAGTGCTCGTGGCCGGTGAGACCGAGGCTGCTCGCGCTCTGGCCGTCGGCGAACTGCAGAGGGAGCACGCCCATCCCGATCAGGTTGGAACGGTGGATCCGCTCGTAGCTCTCGGCGATCACCGCCCGGATCCCGAGCAGGGACGTGCCCTTGGCTGCCCAGTCGCGCGACGACCCCGATCCGTACTCCTTTCCGGCCAGGACCACCAGGGGCACGCCTTCCGATGCGTAGCGCACCGACGCGTCGAAGATGGTGGTCTCCTCGCCGTCGGGCAGGTGGAGCGTCATGCCGCCCTCGGTCCCCGGGGCCAGCTGGTTGCGGAGTCGGATGTTGGCGAAGGTACCCCGCATCATCACCTGGTGGTTGCCGCGGCGGGCACCGTAGGAGTTGAAGTCGGCACGGGCGATGCCGTGCTCGGCCAGGTAGGCCCCCGCCGGGGTGGACGGTCCGATGTTCCCGGCCGGCGAGATGTGGTCGGTGGTCACGCTGTCCCCGAGCACGGCGAGCACCCGGGCTCCGGCGACGTCGCGCACCGGGGACGGCTCGGGGGCGATCCCCTCGAGGAACGGGGGCCGCAGCACGTAGGTCGACGCTTCGTCCCAAGTGAAGGTGTGACCGGTCGCCGTCTCCACCGCCTGCCAGCGATCGTCTCCGTCGAACACCGAACGGTAGCGGTCGCGGAACATGGCGGAGGTGAGCGAGGCGCGTATCGCGTCGCCCACCTCTTCCGGGGTGGGCCACACGTCGGCGAGCCGGACCGGATTGCCGTCGCGGTCGGTGCCCAGGGGGTCGCGGTCGAGGTCGATGTCCATGGTGCCCGCCAGCGCGTAGGCGACCACCAAAGGGGGGGAAGCCAAGTAGTTCATCCGCACGTCGGGGTGGATGCGTCCCTCGAAGTTGCGGTTCCCCGAGAGCACCGACACCACCGAGAGGTCCCCGTCGTGGACCGCCTCGGAGACGCCGGGCAGCAGGGGCCCCGAGTTCCCGATGCAGGTGGTGCAGCCGAAGCCGACCAGGTCGAAGCCGATCTCGGCCAGCGGTCCGGTCAGCCCTGCCCGGTCCAGGTAGTCCATGACCACCCGGGACCCCGGGGCCAGCGTGGTCTTCACCCACGGCTTGGGCCGCAGGCCTCGCTCGGCCGCCTTCTTCGCCAGCAGGCCGGCGGCGACCATCACCTGCGGGTTCGACGTGTTGGTGCAGCTGGTGATGGCGGCCACCACCACCGCCCCTTCATCGACGGTGGCGGTGGCACCGTCCTCGAACGTCACCGGAGCGGTGCGCTTGGCTCGCCCGAGCGCGCTCCGGAACGCCCCGCCTGCGCCGGAGAGCGAGACCCGGTCCTGCGGCCGCGACGGCCCGGCGATGCTCGGGACCACGGTGGCCAGGTCGAGCTCGATGGTCTCGGAGAACACCGGCTCCCCGTCGTCGGGACGGTGGAACATCCCCTGGGCCTTGGCATACGCCTCGACCAGAGCGACGTGCTCGTCGTCGCGGCCGGTGAAGCGGAGGTAGTCGAGGGTCACCTCGTCGATGGGGAAGATCGCGCAGGTGGCCCCGTACTCGGGGGACATGTTGCCGATCGTCGCCCGGTTCTCCAGGGGTACCGCGGCGAGCCCGGGACCGTAGAACTCCACGAACTTGCCGACCACGCCGTGCTTTCGCAGTAGTTCGGTGATGGTGAGGACCAGGTCGGTGGCGGTGGTGCCGGCCGGTTGGCGACCGGTGAGGCGGAAGCCCACCACCGGGGGAAGCAGCAGGGAGAGGGGCTGGCCGAGCATGGCCGCCTCGGCCTCGATGCCCCCGACGCCCCAGCCGAGCACGCCCAGGCCGTTGACCATGGTGGTGTGGGAGTCGGTTCCGACCAGGGTGTCGCAGTAGGCCTGGCCGTCGTCGGTGGCGAACACCACCCGCGACAGGTACTCGAGGTTGACCTGGTGGCAGATGCCGGCACCGGGAGGCACCACCCGGAACCCGTCGAATGCCTGCTGCGCCCACCGCAGGAGCTGGTAGCGCTCGATGTTCCGCTGGTACTCGATGTCGACGTTGCGGTCGAACGCGTCGGGGCGGCCTGACACCTCGGCGATCACCGAGTGGTCGACGACCAGCTCCACCGGGACCAACGGGTTGACCAGCGCCGGATCACCGCCCAAGGCGGCCAGGGCGTCTCGCATCGCGGCCAGATCGACGACGCCGGGCACCCCGGTGAAGTCCTGCATCAGGACCCGCTCGGGGGTGAGGGCGATCTCGGCGGCGTCGGATCCTCCCTGGCCGTGGCGCTCGGGGTGGCGGCCCCAGTCGGCGACGGCTTCGATGTCGGCCGCGTGCACGGTCACGCCGTCTTCGTGGCGGAGGAGGTTCTCCAGCACCACCTTGATGGAGTACGGGAGCCGGGCCACGTCGAACCGGTCGGCGAGGGCGTCGATCCTGAAGATCTGATACGTCCTGTCGCCGACCGCCAGTTCGGACCGGGCCCCGAAGGTGTCGGGGCCGTCGGATGCGGGGGAGCGGGGTGCCATGCCTCCATTCTGGCTCTCCCGGCCGGTGGCCGCTACACGAGGGGGTTGCCCGCGTGCATGGCGCGGGCGGTTCGGCGGGTGAGAGGCTGGGACGATGGCAACCGTCGAGGTGGGCACGAGCGAGCTCTGCGTCGAGATGCAAGGGCTCGACCGGGTGTGGTCCCTGCACAGCCGCCTGAGCATTCCGCTGGTGCATGTGTCTGGCGCCCGGGTCGACCCCGACCTGGTTCGGACCTCGGCCGGCGAGGGGATCAAGCTCGGCGGGGCC
>DAHXOD010000052.1 GCA_027365055.1 bacterium | reverse complement strand
CACCCGCCGTGGGCGGGGGTGAGAGCGTGCGAGGCGTTTCCTCCGACGGCACCGCAGGCGCCGATGATCCCGGGCCTCTCGATCGGAGGGGAGCCGACCGAGCACTTCGAGGACTGCCTGTCGCTCACCGTGTGGACACCGGGCCTCGACGGAGCCCGCCGTCCGGTGATGGTCTGGATCCACGGTGGTGGATTCACCTCCGGGTCGGGCGCCGGCAACCTCTACCGGGGAGGCGGCCTCGCCCGCCAGGGTGACGTGGTGGTGGTCACCATCAACTACCGGCTCGGTGCGCTCGGGTTCCTCGCCCATCCCGCCCTCGAGATCGCCGGCGAGCCGTGGATGGGTGGCGAGTCGTGGTCCGGTTGCGGGAACTGGGGGCTCGCCGATCAGGTGGCGGCGCTGGTGTGGATCCGTGACCACATCGCGCTGTTCGGCGGGGATCCGGCGAACGTCACCGTGTTCGGGGAGTCCGCCGGTGGGATGAGCATCTCCGCTCTGCTGGCGGTGCCGGTCGCCGATGGGCTGTTCCACCGGGCGGCCGTCCAGAGCGGGCCGCCGTACACGCACTCGATGCGCCAGGCGCAGGAGCGGGCGGAGCGGGTGGCCGACGAGCTCGGGGTCGGCCTGTCCCGCGAGGCGCTGGAGCGGGTACCCGCCGACGACCTGGTCGCCGCGGTGGGGACGGTGGGCGGTTCGCTCCGGATGGGGGACGGATTGCCGTTGCCGCTGTTGCCGGTGGTCGACGGAGGGCTGCTGCCGGCCGTTCCCGAGGATGCCCTGGCCGGTGGCTCGGCCGCGGGGGTGCCGTTGCTGGTGGGGACCACTCGCGACGAGGCCGCCTTCTTCGCCGTCGGCATGGAGCGGATCCGCTCGCTCGACGACGTCGGCCTGCGACACTGGGTCGAGCGGGTGGCGCCGGGGACGGGCGAGGCCGACGGTCTGATCGCCGCCTACCGTGACGCCCGGTCTCGGCGGGGGGCTCCGACCGCCCCCCGGGACCTGTGGGTGGCGATCGCCAGCGACGTGATCTTTCGGCTTCCGTCGGTCCGGATGGCCGACGCCCACCGGCGTTCGACCGGTTCGGACCGTCCGGAAGGACTCGAGCGACCGGGCACGTTCGTCTACCTGTTCACCCAGGAGACCCCGGCGTTCGGGGGGGCGCTGGGCGCCTGCCACGGTCTGGAGATACCGTTCGTGTTCGGAACGGTGCGGAACCGGAACGTGCAGCTGTTCTCGGGTGGCGGGGACGACGTCCTGGCAGTGTCGGCGGCGATGCGCCGGAGTTGGCTTTCCTTCGCCCGTTCCGGAGTCCCCTCCGGGGGGGCGGACGGGGCGTGGACGGCCTGGGAACCGGTCGGCCGGCCGACGACGGTCTACGGGCCGTGGGACGGCGACGGGGCGTCCGATCGTGTGGTCGAGCGTCCCCTCGACGACGAGCTCATCGCGCTGGCCTCGGTGGTTCCCCGGGGGACGGATGGACGCTGAGGGACTCCGGGCGCAGACGGCTCGGGTCCGGACGACATCGTCGTGACTCCGGACGATAGGGTCGAGGCCGACCGAGGGAGAGCCCGTCAGACCCCGGGGACGTAGCCCAACCGGCAGAGGCAGGGCGCTTAAACCGCCCCCAGTGAGGGTTCGAATCCCTCCGTCCCCACTCGAGTCGACCGGCCGTCCGGTGTGCATCGGAAGGGCGCGGTCGACTGGGCTCCGACACCTCCGGCACCGCGACCGACCCGCCCCGCGGTGCGGGTGGGGACCCGGTGGTCGCCGTCGATCGCGGTGATCGCCGTCGAGCCCGTCAGGAGGGCAGGGTGTACGTGTTCTCGAGCTCGTCCTGCACCACGGTCGCCACGGTGTGGCTGGTGTCGACCACCAGCTCCTCGTCGAGCACCCGACTGCGGTACGACCATCCGTCCGGTAGGCCCAACCGGTCGCCGAGGCCGGCCAGGTCCGCCTCGGTGAGCGTCGGGTCGACGCCGACGCAGTAGGCCTGCATCACATAGGCGGCACCGTCGGGGTCGACCAGTTCGTGCACCGGCTTGCCGGCGTCGAAGAAGAAGACCGCACCCCGGTCGACGTGGCGCAGGGTGTAGGGCTCGGACCGGGGATCCGCGCCGAGCTGGACCACGGCGATGCGCCGCATGGCCAGTCCCCCGAATTCGGTGAGCACCGGATCGACCACGGCGACCTTCTGTCCGAGCCCGTCGAGCATCCAGTACCGGGGACCGTTCAGCTTGACGGCCACCGCGCCGAGCTCGCGGGCGATGGCCTCGGCGTCGAGGGCGTCCCACAGCTCGGCGGGACAGTCGTTCAGCATCTGGGTGCCGTAGACCTCCGCATCGAACCCGGCCGCGGCCGGGCGCACCGCCAGCACCTCGCCGTAGCGGACCCCCCGCATGTCCGAGACGAGGCGTGGCGTGGTGTCGTCGGTCATGTCGTCAGCCTCCTGCGTCGGCGCCGGGACCCGGTGGTCTCGCGGAATTGATGACACGAACTGTGCCACTTTCTGCCCGCTCCCGGCAAGCCTTCCGGTCCGGCCAGTGCCAGCGCCGGCCGCGGAGCGTCAGGCCGCCTCGCCGACCGTCCGAAGGTAGTGGAGTGCGTGCGCGTACGACTCCCAGAGACCGGTCTCGGTGTAGGGCAGCCCGACCTGGTCGCAGTAGGCCCTCACCAGGGGCTGCGCGGAGCGCAGGTTGGCCCGCGGCATGGTCGAGAACAGGTGGTGCTCGACCTGGAAGTTCAATCCGCCCAGCATCCACTCGACGATCCGGCCACCCCGCACGGTGCGCGAGGTCAGCACCTGGTTGCGCAGGTGACCCCACGACTCGCCGGCGTCGGGCATGGGCATCCCTTTGTGGTTCGGGGCGAACGCGCTCCCGAGGTGGAGTCCGAGCAGCGCCTGATGCAGCGCGATGAAGACCAGCCCCTGGGCGAGCGACATGGTGCCGAACACCAGTGCGAGGTAGGCCGCGTAGTGGAGGCTCAGCAGCCCGGCTTCCGTGTAGCGGTCCTTGGCCGGGAGGGCGGCCAGGCCGGCCACGCTCGAGATCTTGAGGTTGAGCCCTTCGAGGAAGAGGAGCGGGATGAACCAGACGGCCTGGTGGCGAACCCACAGTCGCCCGAGCCCCGAACGCGTGGCCGCCTGCTCGGGGGTCCACACCAGGATGCCGGCCCCGACATCGGGGTCGCGGGCGACGTCGTTGGGGTGACTGTGATGGCGATTGTGCTTGGTGTTCCACCAACCGAAGCTCATGCCGGTCAGCACGTTCCCGTGGGTCAGGCCCACCCATCGGTTCGAACGCCGTGACCGCGAGATCTGCAGGTGTCCGGCATCGTGGCCCACGAAGCTCGATCGGGTGCTCCACAGGGCGAGTGGCACCGCGAACAACAACTGCCACCACGAATGCCCGACAATGACCATGGCGATCACGATCGTCCCGAGCAGCGCCAGATTCGAGGCGATCGAACCGGCGTACCAAGCCGGACGGCGATCGAGGAGGCCGGCGGCGCGCACCTGGCGCAGGAGTGGTGAGAAGCCGCCGTCAAGGCGATCGGGGCCCGGCTCGACCAGGGTGGACATCGTTCCTCCAATGGGGATGCGAAACGACGTACGGACGGCGTCTGGCCCACCCACCCTATCGGGACCGGACGGCCGGCAGGCCCCGGCGGCCGGGAGGATCGACGTAGAGTCGTCGTCGTGGTGCACCTGACGACCGACCAGCTCGTGGCGGGCCTGGTGCTCGCCGTGGTGTGGGCGATCCTCGGCTACCTGCTCGCCGAGGGGGCGAAGCGGAAGCGGGGGAGGACGCCCTGGGGGTTGCCCTCGTGGGTGTGGGCGCTGTTGTGGTTCTTGTCGGTCGTGATCGGGCTGGTGCTGTACCTGTTCGCCCAGTACTTCGACGCCCGCAAGGCACAACGCGCGGGTGCGTCGTGGCCAGGCCGGTCCGCCGGCGCTCCGGCCGACGCGGCTCCGGTCCCCGGCTCACAGTTCCCGGCCTATCCCCGGCCGGCCAACTCCGGAGGCGACGAGCTCGCCGGTCCCGCCGAGCCGGCGTACCCGCACCTGCCTCCACCCCCTGCCTGGTACCCGGATCCGAGCGGGCGGTTCCACGTCCGATGGTGGGACGGTGCCGAGTGGACCACACAGGTGTCGACCGGTGGCGACCACTTCGTCGACACCAGCCCCGACCAACGGATCGGTCCCTATCGAGTGCTTCCCTCCGGCCCCACCGTGTACAACAGTGGGGAGGCACCGGACGGCCGTCCGGGAACCGGAGAGGGGGAGTGATGACAACGATCGACACCAAGGACGTGGTTCGCCACGCGGCCGAGGCCGACCTGCCCTGGGTGGACGCCACCGGCGGCATCTGGCTCCAGGTCCTGCGGGTGGACGCCGCCAACGGCATCTGGGTCGTCCGCAACCGTTTCGAGCCGGGCGCCAGGCTCCAGACCCACCGTCACACCGGCCCGGTGGACGGGTTCACCATCGCCGGGCGCTGGCACTACCTCGAATACGACTTCTTCAACACCGCCGGCTCCTACATCAGGGAGCCGGCCGGTTCCGTGCACACGCTCGACGTGCCCGAGGACAACGACGGCGTGACCGACGTGCTGTTCGTCATCGAGGGGGTCAATCTCAACCTCGCGCCGGACGGGTCGGTGGAGAGCGTCACCGACGGCACCGGCACCCTCGAAGCGTACGAGGCGCTCGCCGTCGCCCAGGGGTTCGACCGGCCGACCGGCGTCCTGGTCGGCTGACGGTCGGCCGAGCACCGCTGCGCCGATGCCGCTCCCCACTGCCGGGTCCTCCGGTCGAGATGGCCGAACCGGGGCGGCGCGGATCGGGCACCAACTCACCGAGCCGCTCCTTGACCCCGGATTTTACGCCGGCGACCCTGCTCCCCACTACGCCAGGCTCCGGTCCGAAGCCCCGGTGGCCTGGCATCACGACCCGGGGTTCTGGGTAGTCAGCCGCCATGCCGATGTCGCCGCGGTGTCCCGTGACACGGACACCTACTGTTCCCGTCGGGGGATCATGGTGTTCGAGATCGGAACCGAGTACGAGTCGCCGCCCACCATGATGCACACGGATCCTCCGGAGCACACGCGCTATCGAGCGCTGGCTCAGTCGGGGTTTCGGCCGACCTTCGTGCGGAGCCTGGCCGACGGGGTGCGCCGGCGCACCAAGGAGCTGGTCGACCGGATCGAACCGGGAGTGGCGGTCGACGTCGTGTCGGAGCTGGCGGTCCCGTTGCCACTGCAGGTGATCAGTGACCTGCTGGGAGTGCCGGAGGACGAGTGGCCCCGGTTCTTCCGATGGTCGGAGGCGGTCATCCCCGGGGCGACCGACTGGCCGGAAGAGGAACGTGCCCTGCTCGGCTCCGAGATGGTCGCCTACCTGCTGGCGGCAGCCGCAGACCGCCGCCGGTCGCCCACCGACGACATCATCTCGGAGCTGGCCGCCGCCCGGCTCCCCGTGTCGGCGTCCGGGACGGAGGATGGCGGGCCATCCGGAGAGCCAGGCGACGGACTGAGCGACGCCGAGCTGGCGATGTTTCTGGTGCAGTTGCTGGTGGCTGGCAACGAGACCACCCGCAACATGATGTCGGGCGGCCTGGTCGGGTTCGCTCGCCATCCGGGCTCCTGGGAGTCCCTCCGAGCGCGCGCCGCCACGACCGCTCCCCGGGTGACGGCCACTGCGGTGGAGGAGATGCTCCGGTGGACGACCCCGGTGGTGTCGTTCCTGCGCACCGCCACCCGGAACACCGAGCTGGCGGGCCACGCGATTGCCGCGGATGATCCCGTGCTGATGCTCTACGCCTCGGCGAACCGTGACGAAGCGGTCTTCGGAGACACCGCCGATCGCTTCGATCCGGCCCGAGATCCCAACCCGCACCTCGCCTTCGGGTTCGGTGCGCATTTCTGCATCGGAGCGGTGCTCGCCCGGCTCGAGGGGCAGGTGCTGCTCGAAGAGTTGCTCCGGCGCTTCGGGACGGTCGACCAGGCCGGCCCGGTGGTTCGGACCGGATCCCCGGTGATCGCCGGCGTCCGCTCCGCCCCCCTGGTGTTCGGGGCCGCCTGATCGGCAGCCAGCTCGTGCTGGCTCAGTGCCCGTGGGTCGCACCGGTGGGCGACCGGGGAGACGTCGTGGCACCGGCTGGGTGGGTCGGGTCGATCACCGTGCGTCCTCGCAGGTAGTCCACGACGACGTCGGCCTCCAACGGTTCGGAGAAGAGGTTTCCCTGACCGGAGTGGCAGCCTTCGATCAACAGCAGTCGGAGTTGGTCCCGGTCCTCGATGCCCTCGGCCAGCACCGAGAGCCCGAGTGCCTTCCCGAGTTGCACAATGGCGTGGACCAGTGCGGCGGTCTCGGGACTTTCGACCAGATTGGCGACGAAGGATCGGTCGATCTTGAGCACGTTGGCCGGAAAGCGATGCAGGTAGGCGAGGGACGAGTAGCCCGTTCCGAAATCGTCGATCGCCACTCGGATGCCCTGCATCGACAGCTCGCGCAGGGTGCGCGCCACCCGCTCGGGATCGTGCATCAGGGCGGTCTCGGTGATCTCTGCCACCAACGCCCGGGGATCGAGCCCGGCCGCCGAACGTGCCCGATCGAGATCGGTCACCAGCGTGTCGTGCTCGAGCTGGCGGGCTGAGAGGTTGACCGACATGGTCAGCGGATAGCCGAGGTCGCGCAGGCGAGCTGCCTGGTGGCACGCCTCGGACATCACGAACAGCCCGACGTCCACGATGAGGCCCGATGCCTCCAACGCCGGGATGAACTGGTTCGGGAGGACCGTGCCCCGCTCGGGGTGGCGCCACCGAACCAGCGCTTCGAGACCGAGGACATCCATGGTGGCCAGGGTGTGGATCGGCTGGTACACCACGGAGAACTGACCCTCGGTGAGTGCGGTCCGCAGTTCGTTGTCGAGATCGATCCGGTGGGTGACCGCTGAGCGCATCGCCGGTTCGAACAACACTGCGACCCCTTTCCCGGTGGCCTTGGCCCGGTACAGGGCGATGTCGGCGTCTGCCAGCAGCTCGCCGGCCGACGCGCTGAGATCGGTGGCGATGCCGATGCTGGCCGTGATCTGCATGGCGGTTCCGGGAAGCGTCGGGGAGTGGAACGGGAGTGCGCACGTGGCCAGGAGCCGGTCCGCCAGCAGGCGAGGCCGGCGGGCCGCTTCCGGTCCGGCCAGCACCACGAACTCATCGCCCCCCAGGCGCCCGATCGTGTCGGAGGGGTCGATCGCCTCGGAGAGGCGACTGGCCACCGAGCGCAGCAATTGGTCTCCGACCGCGTGCCCGTGCGCGTCGTTCACGTCTTTGAAGCCGTCGAGATCGACGAACAGCAGTGCCACGGGATCACCCGAGCCGCGGCAACGGCTGAGCGCGGCGTCGGTACGCTCGAGCACGAGCGTCCGGTTCGGCAGGCCGGTCAGGGCGTCGTGCATCGCCAGGTAACGAAGTTCGCCGGTCTTCTCCTCCACCAGCGCCAGGGCGACTTGGCGCGATCGGGTCAGCACGTCGACCAGCACCAACACCAGGGCGGTGATGAGCAGACCGACCAGAAACACGATCCAGGCCTGGGTGGCGGGTGCGACTCCGCCACCCGGCTTCGCTGCCAGTTGGACGACCCACCCACCCTCTGCCTTCAGTGCGATCGTGGCCACCGAGTCGCCGGGTACCGGATGCCCGACCCGGCTGAACACCTGCGTGCCTCCGCCGGGCAGCCGGTCTGCCAGCACGAACGACATGCCCCGTTGGACATCGAGGACCGGTGCCAGCAACGCCTGTGCGTCGAAGATGCCCCCGACCCATCCCAACAGGGGACCGGTGGTGTGGCTGCCGGGAGCCGTCGGGTGGGCATAGACCGGCTCGACCAGCTCGATGGGTGACAGGTTGCCGAACAGGACCTGGATGGCGTTGCGCTCTGCGGGGTTGGAGTGGATGACTTCGTCCAGCACGGATGAGAAGGATCCGACGGTCAGGTTGCCGGTGTGCTCGGCGCGGGCGAGGAGCGGAGCCTGGGATCCCATGCACTCGTCTTGGTCCGGGTCGAGGTACCCGAGGAATTGGTGGGCTACGGCGTCGAGCGCCCCGACTTTGGCGGCGGCGCCGGCCGGGAGCTCCACTGCGGTGAGGCGCATCAGGCAGTAACGGGCTCGTGTGCCGGGCGGGTTGAGGGCGAAGGGATGGGGATGGGGGATCCCGGCCGGCGGGTCGGCACTGGTGGTGGCGACGAAGCCCGGCAGCTGGGCCGGGGTCACGGCCTGGACGAAGGCGAAGGCGAAGGACCCCGGATATCGTCGGGCCGATCCCAACGTCGTGAACCACTGCTCGAACTGGGCGTTGCCGATGGTGGGGTTGTCGGCGACCAGCGTGCGGACGGTGGCGATGACGTCGGCGTCCCGCTGGAGCGACATGGTGAGGGTGTCGGCCACGCTGGTGGCGGTGGTGGCGAATGCCCGTTGCTGGTCCGTGGCGACCGCCGATCGCCACGACAGGGCGGCGAGCGTCGACGTGAGGGTGCCGAGGGCAAGCAGCAGGCCCAGTGACAGCACCAGCGCCGTCGATCGTGACCGGGAGCGGTTCCGTCCCGGCCCCGCTTCGTCCCGTCCGGCAGTCCGGCTCCGCGCACCCACCCGAGAGGTATCGGCCCGACTGCCGTGTCGCTGAAATCGCACCGCCGGTACCCCCCGCACCACGCGTGCCGGTCGGACTAGCCCCGGCTGAGCTCCTCGAACTGGTCGTCAGTCAGGGTGACGGTGGCACTGGCGCAGTTCTCCTCGACGTGGGCGACCGACGACGTGCCGGGAATGGGGAGGACCACCGGCGACCGGTGGAGCAGCCAGGCGAGGGCGACCTGCGCCGGGGTGGCGCCCACGGTGGTGGCCACGTCGTGCACCACGCCTCCGGGCTGGGCCAGCTGGCCCGACGCGATGGGGAACCAGGGGATGAACCCGATGCCCTCGGCGGTGCAGTGGTCGAGCACCGCTTCCGAGGACCGGTTGGTCAGGTTGTAGAGGTTCTGGACGCTCACGACGGGGACGACCTTCCGGGCGGCCTCGAGGTCGTCCACCGAGACCTCGGAGAGTCCGACCGACCCCACCTTTCCCTCCGAGACCAGGTCGGCGAGCAGCCCGAACTGCTCGGCGGCAGGTACCTTGGGGTCGATCCGGTGCAACTGGAACAGGTCGATCCGTTCGAGACCGAGCCGGCGCAGGCTCATCTCGCACTCCTGTCGCAGGTATTCGGGACGGCCGACCGGTGCCCAGATATCGGGCCCCGAGCGGGTGAGCCCGGCTTTGGTGGCGATCACCAGCCCGTCGGGATAGGGATGGAGCGCCTCGCGGATGATGTCCTCGCTGACCTCGGGTCCGTAGGAGTCGGCGGTGTCGATCAGATCCACCCCGAGCTCGACGGCTCGACGTACCACCCGGACGCACTCGTCCCGGTCGGCCGGCTCACCCCAGATACCGGGCCCGGTCAGCCGCATGGCCCCGAACCCCAGGCGGTGTACCCGGCGTCCTCCCAGGTCGAACGTCCCCGAGCGCTCGATTGGGCGGCTGTCAGTAGTGAGTTCGGTCATCGGCGTTCCTCCGGTTGGCTGTCGATCGGGTGCGACGCCATCCGTTCTAGCCGGATCGCCGGGTCGGCGCAGCGCCGGCGGCTCAACGGCCGCGGTAGTGCGCCGGACGTTCCCCGGCTCTGGCTGCCTTCATCTCCGCGTAGTCGGCAGAGGCGAAGACCATCGACTGGGCGATCGCCTCCTCGGTGATGGAGCGCTGGACCGGGGCGGTGGCCAGGCCGGTCAGTGTGCGGCGGGCCATCTTGACGGTGAACGCGGGCGCGGCGGCGATCGCTCGGGCGATCTCGAGCGCCGTGGCGTCCAGCGTGACCTCGTCGTCGACCAGACGGCTCACGATGCCGTGGCTGAGCGCCTCCTCTGCGCCCAGGACGCGTCCGGTGAGTGCCAAGTCGGCGGCCACGCCGTGGCCTGCCATCTGAAACAGCCGGGCCACCCCACCCGAATCCGGGATCACCCCGTGAAGGACCTCGGGCAACATCATCCGCGTCCCCGTCGTGGCGATGCGCAGGTCGCAGAGGAGCGCTCGCTCGAAGGCGCCGCCGATCACCCATCCCTTCAGCGCGCACACGATCGGGCAGGGCATGGTCAGGAGCAGTTGGGTGGACCGGTGGCCGCGCTCGATGAACTCGAGATCGGAGATGTCCTCGGTCCGGATCCCGATCTGGCGGGTGTCTCGACCCGAGGAGAACGAGGAGCCGTTGCCGCGCCACACGATGGCCCGTAGGCCCGGCCGCTGGTGCAGTTCGGCGAGGACCTCCCACAGGCGGGCGTCGAACTCGTCGCTCATCGCGTTGAGTTGTGCCGGGCGGTTGTTGCTGATCACCGCCACGTCGCCGTCGATGTCGACGACGACCAGTTCTTTGTCCGTAGCGGTCATGTTGCCCCTTTGCTGCGTTCTGCCCCTTTGCCGCGTTCTGCATCTCCATCGGTCGGTGAGGATCGATGGTCGCCCACATGCGGTTGCCCGAACGGCCCCCGCCCCAGCTGTTCCCGGATCGGGGTGAACGGTGGCTGGACGGTATGGCGCCGTTGCCAGTTTGCCCCATCCACCACCAACGTATGCCCGCTGATGTACGAGGCGAACGGCGAGCACAAGTAGGTGGCAGCCCAGGCGAGCTCGCGGGGGAGCCCGACCCGCCCCGCGGGTGAACGGGTGTCCTGGTGCTCGTACTTGCCCGGGACCGCGGCGATGGCCGCGCTCTCGTCCTCGTGGGGCATCAACCCGGGGACCAGGCCGTTGACCCGGATGCCGTAGGGAGCCCACTCCACTGCGAGGGACTCGGTCAGGTTCTTGACCCCCGCCTTGGCCGCGGCCGAGTGGGCGAACCCGGGACCACCGGTCCACGCATACGATGCCCCGACGTTGACGATCGCTCCCGCGTGATCAGCAGGGATCAGTCGGCGCGCCAATTGGCGAGAGCAGTAGAACGTACCGTTCAAGACGATGTCGACCACGGTGCGCCAGGCGTTGGGGCTCATGTCCTCGGCCGGGACGGGAAAGTTCCCGGCCGCGTTGTTGACCAGCACGGTGACCCGGCCGAGCCGACGCTCGACTGCGTCGAAGGCGGCCTCGACCGCGGCCGGATCACGGAGGTCGCAGGGTACGCCGAGCCCGGCGGCACCAACCGCCTCGACGGCGGCGACTCCGGCATCGAGGTGGTCCCGGTCGCGGCTGACGCTGCCAACCGCGGCGCCGAGCCGAG
>DAHXOD010000051.1 GCA_027365055.1 bacterium | reverse complement strand
CCCGGTGGCTCGAGCTCGTGCCCCCGTTTCTGGCCGAGCCGATCGCCCGGGTGCTCGCCACCCAACGGCGCAGACATCCCGAACGGGTCGAGTTCAGCGTGCTCGTCTCCAACGTCCGGGGCACCTCAGCCACCCAGGTGCTCGGGTTGGCACTCGAGGGCATCTTCGTGTGTGGACCCCTCTTCGACGGCACCGGCCTGAACGTCACCCTTTCGAGCCGGGACGAACGGTTCGAAGTGGCCGTTGTCGCCAATCCGGCTGCCCTGGCCGAGCCGGACCTACTGGCCGACGCCATGCGCAGCCAGCTGGCAGGGCTGGTCGAGCTGGCAGATCTGGTCGATGCGGTTGACGGCCCCACAGGCAATGCCTCTCCGACCAACCGGTACCATCGGTAACGCTGCCGACCACCGGGAAGGGAACATGCGACGCATGGCGGGTGAAGATGCGGGGTTCCTCTACATGGAGCTGCCGGTCCAACCGATGAACACCATGGCCTTGGCCATCCTCGAACCGGCCCGGCGTGCGGACGGCACCCCGGATCTGCTGACGGTGGACCGCGTCCATGACCACCTCCGAACGTGTCTCCGGGTGCTCCCCTCGTTTCGCTGGCGGGTCGAACGGGTGCCGTTCGGCCTCCACCATCCCGTGTACGTCGAAGACCCTGACTTCGACCTGAGCTACCACATTCGGCACGTACGGGTGGCGCCTCCCGGCGGTCCCGCGGAGCTCGACCGCGTCTTCGCCGAGCGGGCCGAACACGCCCTCGACCGGCGGCACCCCCTCTGGCAGGTTGTCCTCGTCGACGGGGTCGAGGGCGACCGACAGGCGGTCATCTGCCGCGTCAATCACTGCCTGATGGACGGGGTCGCCGCCCTCACCACCTTCTCCCGCATCTTCTCCGCCCGCGACGAGCCGGGTCGACCAGCGGAGGACCAGTGGACCCCCGAGCCGGTTCCCACCGCCACCCGGCTGGTCGTCGATGCGCTCTCGGACCGGAGGTCGCAGATCCCGACCCTTCCCCGGCTTGTCGCCAAGACCTGGCGCAACACCCGCGCCGCACGTGCCCATCGACGCGACGCGGCGACGACCGTTCCCCGGGCCAACAAGGACACCCCGGCCTGCGGGCTCAACGACGCGTTCACCGCCGCCCGGGTCTACACCCGAGCATCGCTCCCGATTGCCGTGTGCCAGCAGGTCAAGGATGCCGCCGGGGTGACGCTGAACGACGTTGCCCTTGCGGTCGTCGCCGGTGCCCTGCGGCGGTACCTCCTCGACCGCGACGACCTGCCTGAGCGCCCGCTCACGGCGAGCGTGCCGGTGGCCTTCGAGCCGGCGGACGCCCCGGTCCGCCAGTGGGGCAATCGGTTCTCGAGCCTGACAACCAGTCTCTGTACTGACATCCGAGACCCGTGGGACCGGCTACGCGCCATCAGTCGGGTCACCGCCGAGGCACGGACTGCCTTCGAGATCCTCGGACCCGAGCTGCTGCCCGAATGGCTCGAATTCGTGCCGCCGACGGTGGCAGAGGCGGCGATGCGCGCCCACCACCGGACCCGCAAGGGGCACCGGGACACCGCCGACGTCAGTGTGCTGGTCTCCAACATCAAGGGGCCGGCAGCGCCCTGGTCCTTCGACACCGCGACGGTGTCCGAGCTCTCTCTCAGCGGCCCTCCGAGCAACGGGGTCGGTTCCAATGTCATGTTGTGGAGCTACTGCGACCAGCTGGTGTTCTCCATCCTGTCGTTCGCGGACGCGATGCAGGCACCCCGCCAGTTCGGGGTGTACCTCGAGCATGCGTTGACCGAGCTGGTCGCCGCCGCTCCGCCCACAGACGCTCCGCCTCCCACCCCGCTCCAGTCGCCTGTCGACAGGCCCTCTCGATCGGGGCGGTCGATCGCTTCCCTGGTCAACCGGGGTGCAGCATGGGGCCCTCCGCAAGGCTGGTCACCGAGAGCCACTCGGTGATCTGCCCCAGCGTCCACGCCGGAGCCTCCATCATCGGGACGTGCCCGACGTCATGGGCCACCGCCAGTCGCCAGTCGGGCCTGACCACGCTGAGGCGCCGGGCCGCGGCCACCGGGACCAACCGGTCGGCATCCCCGTGCAGCACCAGCGCCGGATGGGGGATGCGGCGGGCCATCAGCGAAAACGACCTCGGACGCACCAGCACTCGCGACAGCGAGCGAGCCGACGACAGGTACGCCGCGTCGGCGGCCGCCCGGTCCATGCGGGCGGTCAGCGCAACGTGGGCCGCGATGACGTCGGGGTCGACCCGGTCGACGTCGACGCAGCACGCCGCAAGGACCCGTCTGACGCTGGCCTCGGGCGACTGGATCTTCCTCCGGTAGGCCAGGTACCGCTCCCCGATCCCGGGAACCGCGCACACCAGCGCATTGACCAGCACACGGGGATCCGGCTTGGCCGGGAGCATCATCGGGAGCGCCGGATCGACCAACACCAGTCCGGCGACCGACGCCGGCTCACGGGCGGCACACAGCAGCGACACCAGGCCCCCCATCGAATTGCCGACGAGCACGACCGGGCCGTCGACCAGCTTGCGCAGAAAGCCGCTCAGCAGCCGACGGTGACCCTCGATGTCGGCGGTCCTCGACCCGGTCGGGGTCAGGCCGTGGCCGACCAGGTCGAGCGCCAGCACCCTCGACCGGTTGGCCAGTTCCGGGGCGATGGCCATCCAGTTGAGGTGAGAACCGCCCAAGCCGTGCACGCACACGATGGTTGGTCCGCCGTTGTCGCCCCCCAGTTCGATGAAGTTGACCGGTCCCTCCACGTCCACCGTGCGGGATGCGAAAGCACAAGGGGGTGGTCGGCCCGCCACGGCTCCGTCGGGGGGCTGGCGAGCTCCGGGCACGGGCACGATGCTAACGGGGGAATGGTGTCGTCGGGCCGATCACCGAGCGGACGCTCCGACCAGCACCGGTGTCGAGACGGGCTCGAGTCCGGCCTCGACCGGTTCCTCCTCCGGCGCCCGATCCGGTGCCGTCCGTCGAGTGCGCGGCCAGGCCGACAGGGCGAGGAGCACGAGCAGGGGACCCAGGCTCGGATCGGTTCCCCCAGAGGTGAGCATCCCGCCGACCTGTTGGACAACCACCCAGAAGAAGAGGGACGAGGCGATGCCCGCGGCCAGCCAGGCCCGAAGGTGGGACCGGTCGAGCGCCCCACCCAAGCCGATCATCAGCTCCACGGTGGCCAGCGCCAGCACCACCGCGCCGCCATGGTGAGCCACGATCCCACTGAACCAGTGGCTGGTCCCGGCCAGCACCGGGGGGGAACCCTGGGAGAGCATCGACAGGTTGGCCTGGAGCACCCGGCCACCCGAGTAGACGAAGGGGAGGTGGAGCGCGGCGCCCCCCACCCACAGGATCGACCATGCCGCCACCCAAGTCCGACGGTCGACATCGGACCGCCCTTCGACCGGCCACGCCATCGCCCCCAGCCCTGCGTAGAGCAGCACCGGCCCCGGTGCACCCGCTTCCAACAGAGCGAACCCGCTGGGCAGCATGCCGAACGCCTCTCCCAGCAACCAGATGCTCGCCGCCCAGCCGAACGAGGCAAGCAGGGCAGGGCGGACGAACCGGCCCGAGACCAGGCAGATACCGATGGTCAGCTGCAACAGGGTACTGCCCAGGTTCCACACCGCCCACTGAGCGACGAAGGGATGGATGCCACCCAGCACCAGGTGGCGCACCCACGCAGGCGACCCCATCGCCGATTGGGCGAGGCTCCCCAGCGGATAGCCGGACGCGAACTTGGACGGCTCTGCCTGCAGCAGCCCGTCGACGATCCACACGCAGCCCAACGTCACCCGGAGCGTGCGGCGGTTGAGCAACCTCGACGTTCCCCACTCGTTCTTCATCCGACCCTGTCCTCCCTGGGGCACCGTGGACCCCGACGGTTCTTCGGAGGTGGCCGGGCATCGGATGACCACCGGTCCGATTGCGCCCGACGAGTTGCGCCCGACGAGTTGCTCCCGGTGGCAGTATCTGCACGTGAGCGATCCCGAGCCGAAGAGGACACAGGACCGTGCGCGCCGGTAGTGAGGAGGCGCTCACCTCCGGCGTAGACCACCTGCGCGCGCAAGACCCCGTCGCTCTGGCACTGGTGGAGCGGTATGGCCCTCCCCCCCGACGGATCCCGGTGACCCCGGAGCGGCGATTCGAGCAGTTGGTGCAGGCGATCGTCCATCAACAGCTCGCCGGCCGTGCCGCCGAAGCCATCCATGCCCGGCTGGTGACGGGACTCGGCGGCGCGGTCACCCCGGAGGTCGTCGCCGAGGTACCTCCGGAGATCCTGCGGTCCTGCGGCCTGAGCGCGTCCAAGACCGCCGCGGTGCACGGGCTGGCGGATCACGTCCTCTCGGGCGCCATCACCCTCGGTCGGATCGGACGCCTCAGCGACGACGAGGTGATCGCCCAGCTCACCCAGGTCCGGGGCATCGGGCGATGGACCGCGGAGATGTTTCTCCTGGGGACCTTGGGCCGTCTCGACGTCTGGCCGGTCGGCGACTACGGGGTGCGGGCCGGATATGCGGCGGCCTGGGGTCTCCCAGCCCTTCCCACCCCGGGGCAGATCACCGTGCTCGGCGATCAGTTCCGACCGTACCGCAGCCTGCTCGCCTGGTACTGCTGGCGAGCGGCGGACGACCGCCACCCCGTCGAGAGCCATGATCCCTCGGATCGGAGCAACCGGCCCGGGACGCCCGGGCGAATGGCGCTGAAGCCGTCTACATGAGCTTGCGCTGCACACGATGTCCTGGTGTGGAACGATCTCTGACGGAACCTGAGCGGCTCCAACCGGGAGCCCTCGGAAACCGGCACCGGGACGCGGGCCGGACCGCCGGACCCTGGCCAGTCCGAAGGGGGACGCCATGCTGGACGTGCTGATCAAAGGGGCAACGGTGGTCGACGGGACCGGTGGGCCGTCCTACCGGGCCGACGTCGGCATCGCCGAGGGGACCATCGTCGAGATCGGCACGATCGACGGGCCGAGCGCCGAGACCATCGACGCCGACGGGGCGCTGGTCACACCGGGATGGGTCGATGTCCACACCCACTACGACGGTCAGGCGACCTGGGACGACACGTTGGAGCCATCGGCGTCCAACGGAGTGACCACCTTGGTGATGGGCAACTGCGGCGTCGGGTTCGCTCCGGCCAGAGCGGCCGACCAGGACGCGCTGATCGATCTGATGGAGGGGGTCGAGGACATTCCTGGCTCTGCCCTCAGCGTGGGGATGCCGTGGGGGGAATGGGAGACCTTCGCGGAGTACCTCGACCTCCTCGACCGCCGCCGCTCCTCGGTCGACATCGCCGCGCAGATCCCGCACGGTGCGGTGCGCTTCTACGTCATGGGCGAGCGGGGCGCGGCCAACGAGGACGCCACCAGCGAGGACCTGGAAGCGATGACATCGATCGTCGAGGAGGCCCTCGCTGCCGGTGCCGTCGGGTTCTCCACCTCGCGCACCATCGGCCACAAGGCCAAGTCGGGGCGACCGGTCCCGGGGACCTACGCACCCGAAGCGGAGCTGCTGGCGTTCGCCGGTGCGATGCGGTCCGCCGGCCACGGGGTGTTCGAGGCGATCGTCGCCGGGACCATCGGCACCCTCGAACGCCTCGGCGGCGAGCGGGCCAAACCGATGGACGAGATGCCCCTCCTGGAGGCGGTGTCCCACGCCAGCGGGCGCCCGGTCACCTTTACCATCGCCCAGCTCTTCGAGGACCCGGGACACTGGCGCCTGGTGCTCGACGAGGCAGCCCGCGCCAACCGGGACGGTGCCACCCTCCGACCCCAGGTGATCCCCCGATCGGTCACCATCATGACCAATCTCGATACCTACCACCTGTTCATGGGGCGACCCACGTACCGTAAGATCGCCGACCTGCCCCTCCCTCAGCGGGTGGCGGAGATGCGCCGGCCGGACGTGCGCCGGGCCATTCTCGGGGAGACCAACGCACCAGGCGGACCGGGCGACTTCTCCGCGCTGGTGGTGGAGCTGTTCGGTCCGGCGCTCCCGGTCACCTTCCCTCTTTCGGATCCGATCGACTACGAGCCGCGCTTCGACCAGTCGGTCGCCGCGCTGGCGGCCCAGGCCGGGGTGGATCCGATCAGCTTCATGTACGACCTGTTGCTGGCCGACGAGGGCAAGGCGTTCTACGCGCTCCTGGGGTCCAACTTCGTCAACGGGACCCTCGACGTCTGCCGCGACATGCTCCTCGACGACAACACCGTCACCGGCCTCGGCGATGCGGGAGCGCACGTCAACCTGATCTCCGACTGCTCGGCGACGACGTTCCACCTCACCCACTGGGCACGCGACCGGAGCCGGGGCGAGCGGCTGCCCATCGAGCTGCTGGTCCACAAGCTGAGCGGGGCGAACGCCCAGCTCTACGGCTTCAACGACCGTGGCACCGTCGCCGTGGGCAAGCGAGCCGACCTGAACGTGATCGACTTCGACAACCTGCGCATCCTGACGCCCGAGCTCCACCACGACCTGCCCACCGGAGCGAGCCGCATCCTCCAACCGGCGGAGGGCTACCTCGCCACCCTGGTGCACGGCACCGTGACCCGGCGCGACGACCGCGACACCGGGGCGCGGCCGGGGCGCCTGGTCCGGGGAGCGGCATCCTGAGTCAGCGCACCAATCGGAAGAACGACCGGATCTCCTCGACGAACCGGTCGGGTTGCTCGAAGGCGGCGAAGTGGCCTCCCCGGTCGAGCTCGTTCCAGTAGCGGAGGTCGGAGAAGCGCTGCTCCGCCCACCGACGCGAGATGCGGACCAGCTCCCTCGGGAAGATGGAGCAACCGGTGGGGACCACGATCGGCTCCGCCTGCGACTCGTCGACGCTCCGCTCGAAGCTCTCCCAGTACAGCCGGGCCGAGGAGGCTCCGGTGGCCGGCAGCCAGTAGAGCATCACGTTGTCGAGCAGTTCGTCGCGGGTGAGGACGTTCTCGGGGTGACCGTCGCAGTCGGTCCACGCCCGGAACTTCTCGACGATCCAGGCACACTGGCCGACCGGTGAGTCCACCAGGCCGTAGCCGACGGTCTGCGGCCTGGTGGACTGCTCCTTCGAGTAGCCCGACTCCCACCTGCGATAGTGGGCCATCGACACCAGTGCCGCCTGCTCTGCGTCGGTCACTCCGTCGAGGACCAGCGCCTTCGGCGGGACCACCGGCATGTTCAGGTGGATGCCGGCCAGGTGGCCGGGATCGCTGCGGCCCAGCTCGGTGGTCACCGCCGAGCCCCAGTCCCCTCCTTGCGCCCCGTAGCGGTCGTAGCCCAGGCGGGCCATCAGCTGGGACCACGCGGCCGCGGTGCGCTCGACCCCCCAGCCCGGTGCCTGTGGCTTGCCGCTGAATCCGAACCCGGGCAACGAGGGGCAGATCACGTCGAACGCGTCAGCAGGGTCGCCGCCATAGGCCACCGGATCGGTCAGCGGCCCCACCACCTTCAGGAACTCGACGATCGAGCCGGGCCACCCATGGGTGATCACCAGTGGCAGTGCCCGGTCGTGAGGGGACCGCAGGTGGAGGAAGTGGATGTCGAGGCCGCCGACCTCGGTGCGGAACTGCGGGAGTGCGTTCAGCCGCTCTTCGGTACGCCGCCAGTCGTAGCCGTCGGCCCAGTAGCCGCACAGCTCCTTCGTGTAGGACAGCGGCATGCCCTGCGACCAGTCGTCCACCGTCTCCCGTTCGGGCCAGCGGGTGCGCCGGAGCCGATCGCGCAAGTCGGCGAGCTGCTCGTCGGCCACCTCGACACGGAACGGTCGGATCTCGGCATCCATCACGACGTGCCCCCTCTCCCGGCGACTCCGCGGGTACCTCGGTCACCGAGGCGCCTCGATCGTAGGGCATGGTTCCTCACCGGCGTCGGCCGGAGGAGTGCCACTGTAGAGTGAGTCCATGTCGAACGACTGGCCTGCTCTCGCCACCGCACTCTCCGAGTCACTCCATCTCGAGGTGCCACCCGTGGCGATCACCTTCGCCGACCACGAGCCCGATGGCGTCTCCGGCTTCGACGCCCCGATGAGCGAGCCGTCGCCCGACGGTCGCCAAGGTCGGGTTCCCGCCGGATGTGTGTTCTGGGTGGAGGCCGCGACGAAGACGTTCGCCACGGCGCCCGAGGATCACGGCAACTGCAGTGTGGGCTCGTTGACCCACGGACTGAAGGCACTCGACGAGATCGCATCGAACGAGGACGTGTCGGCGCTGCTCGCCTCGGGTTGGGTGACCATGGACATGGTCCCGACGATCCCCACCGTGTCGAAGAAGGCGACCTCGATCGTCTACGGCCAGCTGGCCGACACCCCTGTCGATCCGGATGTCGTGCTACTGCGGGTCAACGGCCGCCAAATGATGGTCCTGTCCGATGCCCTGCCCGGGCTGCGGATCGAGGGGAAGCCCCAGTGCCACATCGTCGCGGTCGCCAAGGAGGAGGGGGTCGCCGCGGCAAGTGTCGGATGCGCCCTGTCCCGGGCCCGGACTGGCATGCAGCCCTCCGAGATGACCTGCGCGATCCCTGCGTCCCAGCTCCCCGACGTGGCCCGTCGGATCGAGGAGACCGCGGCGGTGGACACCGAAGTGGCCAAGTACGCGGCGAGGGACGCCCGCCGCTTCGCCTGACCAGGCACCGACCCGGGGCGGCTCTCGTCGCTGCACAGTCAGTCGGATCGGCTGTCGGATCGACTGTCGGCCTCCGTATGACGGCAACGAGCGATGGGTCTCGGACATGGGACCCCTCCGTTGGTCGGAAGACGATCGGGTGTTCGGGTGTTGCACAGGACGAGGAGGCCGTTCCACCACGATCGGCCCGGCACGGCAAGGAACACACCATGGACACCCAACGCACCACTCAGACGACACCGGGCTCGGCCGGTCCCGGCGATGCCGCCAGGCCACCCACACCGGGCGACCTGCTCCGAGCGCTCCCCGCCGAAGCCAACGAGCGCGGCAGCCAGTTCGTCTCGGCCAAGGCCATGCAGGCCAAGCTGTTCTCGGTCTACGACGCTGCCGCCGCGGCCGAGGACGCCCTGGCGCTGGTCCAGGAGCAACTTTCGCTCACCTTGAGCCGCAGCTACTACGAGCCCGACGAGGTCACCGCCATGGCGGCCCGACTCGATGATCTGCTGGCATCAAGGACCGAGGATCGGGCCGGTGCCGCTTCGGCGGACCCGGCGTCCTCCGAAGCGTGACCCGGCCCCTCCGGGGACGGTACCGGAGTCGACTCCGGAGCGCACCGACCGTCGACCCGACCTGAGGGTCAGCCGGCCCCCCCGACCAGGATCCCCGCCAGCTTCTGGAGTTCGCCGGACGAGTCGTCGGGGACGATATACCCCTCCTCGTCGCGGATCTCCCCCCAGTGATCCCGCACGTCCTCTACCGTCAGGTCGGGGTTGTAGTACCCGGGGGTGAGGCCGACGAAGAAGCGGGCCACCACACCGCCGGCGGCCGAGTAGACCTCGCCGCTGACGTCGACGTCCTCGGATGCCAGCCAGCAGACCAGCGGTGTCACCAGCCGGGCCTCGAACTTCTCGCCGAGCTCGGCGCCGAACAGCGCCTCGGTCATCCGCGTGTAAGCCACGGGCGCGACCGCGTTCACCTTGATGTTGGCCCGACGACCCTCGATCGCCAGCACACGGGTCAATCCGACCAGGCCCATCTTGGCGGCGCCGTAGTTGGCCTGCCCGAAGTTGCCCAGGATGCCGGAGTTCGACGACGTGTTGATGATCCGACCGTACCCCTGCTCGCGCATGTGGACGAAGGCAGGTCGGGTGACATTGAACGCCCCGCGGAGGTGCACGTCGAGCACCGCGTCCACCAGGTCGGGGGTCATGTTGTGGAACGCCTTGTCCCGCAGGATGCCGGCGTTGTTGACCAGGATGTCGACCGTCCCGAAGGCGTCGATCGCCGTCTTGACGATGGCGGCCCCGCCCTCGACCGTGGCGACGCTGTTGGTGTCGGCCGCTGCTTCGCCACCGAGCGACTCGATCTCCTTGGCGACCGCCTGAGCCGGGCCGTCGCCACCGCCCTCCCCGTCGACGGATCCACCGAGGTCGTTGACGACCACCCGGGCGCCGCGACGGGCCAGTTCGAGCGCGTGCTCACGGCCCAGTCCTCCGCCCGCTCCGGTGACGATCGCCACCTTGCCGTCGTACCCGATATCAGCCATGGATCACCCTTCGTCGAACCGGTAGGTCGGGTCGATGTTAGTGGAGGTGGTCGGGCACGAAACGGTGAGCTGTCCGGGGAGCCTGGTGGCTGCCCCGTTCCATCCACCAGGGTGTGACTCTCAGCGCCGCCCCGGGTCCCAGGTGGAGGACAGGCCGATGATGCGGTGAGCCGGTTGAGAGCCCGCGAGGGGACCGGGGGCGGCGGCGTCGCCCAGGGAAGCGGCGTCGCCGGGGGCGGCTACCCCCGTCGGGGCCGACCGTCAGGTTCACCTGTCGGTGCCGCGAACGCCATCCACGGGCTTCGACCTGGACTTTGATGCCCGGGCTCCTACGCGGCGAGCATCCGGCAGTGACCCTCTCGTTACGCTACGGGGCGTTCGGCCGTCTCATCCAGCTCATCGGGATCGCCTTCCGCAGGGAGACGGACCTCGCTATCGAGGTCGTGATGCTGCGCCATGAGGTGGGCATCCTTCGACGCCAGGTCCGACGACCGGCGCTGGAGCCGCTGATCGAGCGATCTTGGCGGGACTCGCACGACTGCTCCCCCGCCAGCGCCTCAGACGGTATTTCGTCCAGCCGCAACCTTGCTGGGTTGGCACCGGGACCTCGTCGCCACGCGCTGGGCCTTCCCACACGCCCGGCCCGGTTGGCCGGCCATCGCGAAGGGAACCACTTCGTTGGTCCTGCGGTTGGCGAAAGAGAACCCGACGTGGGGCGACCGCCGCATCCACGGCGAGGCCACCATCATGGGCATCACCATCGCCCCCTCGAGCGTCTGGGCGATCCTGAAGCGCCACGGGCGTCGGACCCGTCGCCGCGGCGATCCGGACCAACCTGGGCGGAGGTCCTCGCCGCCCAGGCGAAGGCCCTCTGTGTCATCAACCTTGGCTTGGACAGTTCGTGACCTGTCTGAGCGACGAAGGTGAACAAGCCCTTCTCAGGCCCGTGGTGGTCAACTGGCATGCAAGTGCGCCTCGAGGGCATCCCGAATGATCTCGGACCGGGACCGGTGCGAGCTGGCAGCCTGGGCGTCGAGCTGATCGAGCAGCTCCCCGGAGACACGGACTCGCACCTGGGTGGACGGCCCGGTGCCCTCAGCTCCCCCGACCCGGGGGCGCCCTATCCGCTTGGCCAGGCTGCCCGGCGGCCGGGTGCGCTTGCGGGCTTCGTCGTCGCTCATGGTGTCGAGGTCGGCTAGGACCTCGGAAGCGATGTTCTCGGCTCGCTTGTCGGTCAACGGCTTGCCCTTGTGCGTGAAGGTCTTGGTCATGGCATGAACCTC
>DAHXOD010000050.1 GCA_027365055.1 bacterium | reverse complement strand
CTGCGTCCCCGAAGGCGAAGACCCCGCCGTCGGAGGCCACCAGCCAGTAGCCGTTGCCGGTGGGATCCGCGGCGATGCCGACGATCGGCTTGCTCGTCGTGAACGGTGTCCCCACGACCGGAGCGCTGCCGCATGCGACCACCTGGCCCGCGACGTTGGCGATCCAATAGCCGTCGCCGCCGGCTGAGACGGCGGTGCCAACTGCCGTCCCCGGTGCCACCGCTTGATCGCAGCCGAGCGTTGGCGTGACCAGGTTGGGATCGGCGGACGGAGGTCCGAGCAGGACCGCGGTCAGGACGGTGAACTCGCCGGCCAGGGCCCGGTCGGCAGCCGGGGCGGTCGGGGCACCGAGAGCGGCGATGTAGGCGGTGAGCTGGGCTCGGGCCTGGGGCTCGGCCAGGGGGGCAAGCGACGGAGTCGCCTGGGTCGACGGTGGGGGCGCACCGGTGCCGTCGAAGGTCGGGTTGGAGGTGAGCAGGGCCAGACGGTAGGTGTCGAGCGGCCCGTTCTGGGCCAGGGTGCCACCGGAGGGCACCGGCGGGCTGTAGACCCCCCAGCCGTTGGGGCAGGGCCCGGACGGCGCCCCGCAATTCTCCTTCCACGTCCAAAAGACGGTCCCCACCTCAGCCTGTCGCTGGGCGGCCACCATCCCGGCGAGGATGGTCCCGTCGTTCGCCGGGGCGTCGCCGAACTCGGTCACCAGGAGCGCGGCGCCGAAGGCCGCCGCCTCCGACTCGGCCGTGGCGTAGCCGAACGTGTACGACGGCGGGTACTGCGGACCCGACGGCGAGGTGCCGCCGAGCAGGGTGTCGAGGGTGAAGACGTGGGTGTAGATGTGCGGGCTGAAGATCAGATCGGGGTACTGGCTGAAGGGATGCCCGGGTGGGGAGGGTAGCGACCGCTGGGGAGCGAAGTCGACCAGGTTGTTGTACCCGGTGGGCTCGAAGAGCACCATCTGCCCGGTGATCAGCGTCGGCCCGGCCGGGTAGGCGCAGGGATCGACCTCGGAAGGGATCTGCGGCAGCACCGTGCGGCCCAGGGCGGCCTGGGCGGCGGTGCCCGACGGGTCGGAGGCCGGACAGGTCGGCTTGTTGTCACGCACGCCGGTCAGCGCCTCGATCGCCCGTTCGGTGAAGGGCAGGAGCTGCTGGTCGGAGAAGTTGTAGAGGTTGGTGAACGGCAGGGCTGCGGCGCTGCCGGGCTGCGGCTCGTTCATCACCTCGTAGCCGAGGACGGCCGGGTTGCCGGCGAAGCGGGTGGCCAGCGCCTCGAGCGCCCCGATGTAGTGGTCCTGAAGTCCGGTCCCGGGCGCCTGCCCCTGGGGGCCCGGGACCGTCTTGTTCTCCCAGAAGTTCAGGAACGCCTGCGCCTCGGCCAGGTTGACCCCGTCGATGGTGCAGCTCGGCTTGCCGTCGGTGAACACCGCCCAGGGTGGTGCGCCGTCCTGGCCGTTGCTGGGAGTGCAGCCGGACGGCGCCGGCTGCTGGGGCACCGAGGCGTCGGCCGGCGACGTGAGGAAGCGCGAGTAGTTGTCCTGGTGCATGTCGAGGATGACGCGGATCCCGTTCTGATCGGCCCACCCGACCACCTGGGCGATACGGTCGAGGAACATCGTCGAGTACGTCCCCGGGGTCGGCTCCAGCTCGCTCCAGTTGATGGTGAGCCGAACCAGGTTGAACCCGTCGGCGTGCATCTGGACGAAGTCGTTCTGGCACACCGGGGGATCCGGCGCCAGCCCGTCGTTGACCGGGCAGGTCCCGGCCGCGTAGGCGGCCGGATCGATCGAGTAGTGGGGCGTGGTGCCGGTGGCTCCGGTGTACGCCTGGTCCTCGAATCCGCTGGCGGCCACGCCGCGCAGGATCACCCGCTGGCCGGCGGGGTCGGCCAGGTAGGGGACGGCCGCCGCCGAGCCCGGCGCGGCACCGGTCGGGTGGACGACGTGGAGTGGTGGGAGCGAGCCGACCGCCTGCCCCGACACTGCGGCCGTCGCAGCGCCCGCAGCCGCCAGCCCGACACCCGATGGCACCATCGCCACGGTCACGGCCAGCACGGAACCGGCGATTGCCAGCACCCCCATCGTCCTGCTCCATTGCCCCATGGCTCCGATGGTAGCCATGACGAGGCGAGGGCATCCATCGGTCAGGGCGTCGGATGGGGCGGTTCCCGGGCCACGGTCGGGACGGCGCTCGAGCGGGGCCGCTACTCGCGGGCGAACGCGGCCAGGTCGCGCGCCGTGTCGCGGCTGATCTCCGGGCAGGCGATGGTGAAGATCTCGGTGCCGTGCATGGTCCCCATCACCTGGCGGCAGCGGGCCGGAACCCCGGCGCGTAGGAGCAGGCGGTAGAAGTTGATCCCCTCGTCCCGCAGTGGATCGCACTCGTTGACGCTCACCACCGTGGGCGGAAACCCGGCGACGTCGTCCTCTGTGGCGAACGACGGCCAGGCCAGGGGGTTGCGCTCCTCGAGCGCTTCGATGCCGTAGGCGACCGCCCCCCGGTTGGAGTGCAGGTCGAGGAGGATCCCGTTGTTCTCCACCGACGACGGGCACTCCGGCGAGGGCCACCGGCCGGCGATGTAGGGGCACAGCGCGTAGAGACCCTTGACCAGACCGAGGTCGCCGCTGCGCTCGAGCGACAGGCCGGTGGCGAGGGTCAGGTTGCCGCCACCGCTCTCGCCGGCGATCACGATGCGGGCCGGATCGACCCCGAGGTGGTCCGCGTTGGCCACCACCCACCGGAACCCCGAGATGCAGTCGTTCAGGCCGGCCGGGAAGGGCGCCACCTCGGGGACCGACGACGGGGAGATCGCGTTGCGGAAGTCGACCATCACCACCGCCACGCCGTTGGCGGCGATCAGCTTCCCCCAGCCCCGGTACATGCCGTCGAAGCACGAGAGCGACGTCATGCCGCCCCCGTGGATGTAGTACACGCAGGCCACGATCTCGTCGGTGTCCGGTCGGATCACCCGCAGGTTGATGGTGTTGCCGTCCGGGTCCGACACCACGTGCTCGACGTGGATGCGCAGGCCCGACGAGGGGGCGGCTTCCTCGGAGTCGCAGAGGTCCATGACGGAGCGGAACGCCTCGACCGCGTCCAGCGCCTCGGGGGTGCTCGCCTCGGCGAGGAGGGACTCGCGGCTGTCCACGTCGGTCACGTGCACCGGCGGCATCACCGACAAGAGCGCCTTGATCCGGGGATCGATGCGGGGATCACTCGCAATGTCATGGGTCATGGGTGCCGGCTCCTTGTCGTGTCGTCCGTGTCGGCCCCTCGTACTCAGGGCAGAGAAGGCCAGGGTAGCGACACCTGCGGTCCGGCACCGCTCGTGGGTGCCGGACCGGGATCTGGCCGGTGCCGCGTGGTCAGCCAGCCGAGCCGTAGAACGGGACCGAGTAGAACGGGACCCAGAAGGAGAAGATGCCGCCGTCAGAGGCCACCTCCCTGCGGGTCAGCCCGACCCGGGGTGCACGTCGGAGGCCGCCCCGACTCGCTGGGCCTCGGCCCTGATCGCCTCGAGCATGGCCGGATCGGCGCTGTCTGCGTTCCCCTCGGCGATGGCCAGGAACTGGGCCGGCGCCACCTCCACGAACAGCCCGTCGGCCTCGGCCGTCAGCACGTCGCCGTGGTAGATGCCCGCCCACGAGAAGATCTTCCGGCCTTCCTTGCGGAGGAAGCGCGCCTCGATCCGCAGGTCGGTCCGCAGCGGGGTGGGCTTGCGGTAGCGGATGGTCAGGCCCCCGGTCATCCCCGGATTTCCCGATGCCAGGTTGGCCGCTCCCAGCACTTCGTCGAACGTCTCGGCGATGACTCCCCCGTGGACGCAGGTCGGCGGTCCCTCGTAGGCGAAGTCGAAGTTGGCCTCCGCACGGATCTCGCGCCGGCCGCCGTCGGCGCCGTCGACCACCCGCACCCGCACCGGCGGCGCGAGGGGGTTCACCATGCCGATGATCGGACTGGTCGGAAAAAACTCTTGGGCCGCGCTGGCGATATCGGGTTGCTGCCGGGCCCGCTTGGGACCGGCCCGGTCGGCCAGGCCTCGCCCGATCTCCTCGATGGCCGCGGCCGCCTCGAGCAGCGCCTCGTCGGTGAGCTCGGAGGCCACCGTCATGGTGATGAGGGGACGCAGCGCGGCGGCCAGGCGGCGGCGGGGCTCGTCCCCCATCGGTCGCACCGCGGTCCGATCGTCGCTCATCGGCGGCGGAACTGGGCCGGCCGCTTCTCGGCGAAGGCCCGCTGGCCCTCGGCGGCGTCCTCGGTGGCGAAGATCGGCCATCCGTGCTCGAGCTCGAGGGCCAGTGCCTGTTCCTCGGGAATGCCTTCGGTCGCCTTCACCGACGCCTTGATCGCCTCGACCGCCAGGGGTCCGTTGGCACCGATCACCTCGGCGATGCCCAGCGCCTCGTCGAGTGCGGTGCCGTCGGGTACCACCCGGCCGATCAGGCCGATCTCCTTGGCCTCGGAGGCGGAGACCTCGCGAGCGGTGAGCAGCAGGTCCATGGCCACCGTGTAGGGGATCTGCCGGCGTAGCCGCACCGTGGACCCGCCCAGGGGGAAGAGGCCCCGGCGCGCCTCGAACACTCCGAACTTGGCGCTCTCCCCCGCCACGCGGATGTCGGTCGCCTGAAGTATCTCGGTGCCACCGGCCACGGCCCAGCCCTCGACCGCGGCGATCAGGGGCTTCTTCAACGAGTAGTGGCGGAGGAGTGCCTTCCAGTGGAGATCGGGGTCGGCCGTCATCCGTTCCTGCACGGCCTCCGTACCCGGTCCGGACATCGATTTCAGGTCCATGCCCGCACAGAACGTACCTCCGGCGCCGGTCAGGATGGCGCAACGGATGTCGTCGTTGCCGTCGATCTCGTACCAGGCGTCGACCATCCCCACCAGCATCGGACCGGAAAGGGCGTTCTTCGCCTCCGGCCGGTTCATGGTGACGATCGCCGTGGTGCCGCGGACCTCGAATTGCAGATGCTCCGTACCGATCACGGGCCTTCTCCCCCTGGTGCTGAACCGGATCCGCCGCTCTCACCGCCGGAACCGGCGCCGAGGCACCGGACACCGCGCGGATCCGGGCATCCGGTCGACGAGAACACATTCTACTTTGCCCGACCCGGGAGACCGCCAGTCCGGTGGGGCGCCCGTCGCACCGCCGACCCGAAGGTACCGTCCACCTGGCGGCGATGCCGCCATCCCGACCACAGAACGGTTCAACGCCAGCGAGCCGGCGGAGCCGAAGAACGCGGCGTCCCGTAGGAGAACACCCCCCCGTCGCCGGCCACCGGCCGCTAACCCGCTGCCGGGGGCGCCGGTGACGGGGGGCCGGGGAGCCCGGCCGGACCGTCGAACGCCATCACCGAGTCGGTGGTGGGGGCCAGGATCAGCCCGTCAGCGGCCGAGGGCGACGGGAACGACGAGGGGGAGCTGCCCAGGCGGAACTGCTGCTGGGTGGCCCCGGTGGTCAGGTTGATCTCGTTGAGATTGCCGTTCCCGATGGTCCACACGCTTCCACCGGCCACGATCGGCGTTCCACCGCCACCCGTCGACGTTCTCCACAACGTGGACAGCGCCGGTGGGCCCTGGGTCACCCGGTAAGCGGCGGCACCGCCCCCGCAACCGGTGTAGACGGTGTCCCCGACATGGGCGGCAGCTCCGTGGCCGAAGCACGCCGGCTGGGCCATGAGCCCGTGTCCGACTCCACCCAGCGACGCCTGGTCCAGCACGAATCCGGTGGAGGACTTGCCGATGGCGAACACCAGTCCGTTGCCCAGCAGTACCGGCGGTGTGGAGAGATCCAGATCCCGGCGGTTGTCGGCGGACCAGTTGCTCGGAGCGAAGTCCTGGAGCAGCCGCATGGTCGGCGACAGCTCGAGCACGCCGTCGCTCTGGTCGTAGGGCTTCCCCGAGGTGGTGTAGGCGCTGTTCCCGGTCGACACCCAGACGTTGCCGGACGGGTCGATCACCGGGGCACCGCCACCCATCCACACCGCCCCCTGGCTGTCCCCCGGTTGGTCGGCCACCACAAAGGTCGACGTCGCGGCACCGTTCTCGGGAGCGGACACCACCATCCCGTGGTACGGCTCACAGTCGCCGTCGTTGCCGCCGAACCCGACGATCACCCGGCCGTCGGTGAGGGCCAACGACGCCCGCTGCAACTGGAAGGCGGGGTCGAAGCCGGGCTGGTCGATCACCTCGTTCATCAGCTCCGCCCCGGTGGAGAGGTCGAGGCCGATCAGGTGGTGCGCCGCGTTCCCCGAAACCTGCACGGCCGCCACCACGAACAGTTCACCGCGCGCCGGATCGATGACCGGGGTGGAGGTGATGCCGACGGTGGGACCGATGTCGCCACAGAGGCCTCGGACGGTGCCCGGGTTGAACGGAGTGCCGACATGGGTGGACCACAGGACCGCACCCGTGTCGGCGGCCAGGGCGTAGACCGTGTCGTTCTCGGTCGCCACGAACACCCGTCCCGCGTCGACCAGGGGTTGGCCGTAGAGATGACCGTCCAGCGGGGGAGACGTCCAGGCGGTCCGGGCCGGAGAGAATGAGGTCCCGGAGACGTCGACGCCGGACCGGGCGTTGTTCTGGTTGTAGGTCGTCCAGCTCGATGGGGTGACCGACGACCGCTGAGGCGGCGAGACGGCCGGCACCGGCCTGCTCGCCATCTCGCCGGTGCCCGTCGCACTGCCGGTGCCCGTCGCACCTGTGGCGAACAGCCCAGCTGCCACCGCGGCGGCCGCCGCCACCAGCACCACCGCCAGCACCGCCAGCACAGGGACCACCGGACGAGGGCGCACCGACCCATTGTCCACTTCCGACCGGCTGGTCGCTCAGATCCTCTCGATGATCGTCCCCGTGGCCAACGCACCGCCACAGCACATCGCGATCAGGGCCAGGTTGCCGTCGGTCCGCTCCAGCTCGTGCAGGGCGGTGGTGATCAGCCGCGCCCCGGTGGAGCCGACCGGATGGCCGAGTGCGATCGCTCCCCCGTTCACGTTCACCTTGTCCCAGTCGACCTTGTGCTCCCGACCCCACGACATGACCACCGAGGCGAAGGCCTCGTTCACCTCGAAGAGGTCGATGTCGTCCATGGTCATGCCCGCCTTCGCCAGCACCGAGGAGGTGGCGGCGATCGGGCCGTCGAGGTGGTAGTAGGGATCGGAGCCCACCAGCGTCTGGGCCACGATGCGGGCACGAGGGCGCAGCCCGGAGGCAGCGGCCCGATCTTCGGACATCCACAGCACCGCGGCCGCACCATCGGAGATCTGCGAGCTGTTCCCCGCGGTGTGCATGCCGTCGGGGAGGACCGGCTTCAGCCCGGCGAGCCCCTCCCTGGTGGTCTCGCGGGGCCCCTGGTCCCTCGTGATGAGGTTGGTCTCCCCGGTCGGTCCCTCGGGACCCATCACCGGCGCCTCGATGGGGGCGATCTCTCGGTCGAAACGACCCTCGGCGACGGCCACCGCCGCCTTGCGCTGGGACTCGAGGCCGAGCCAGTCGACGTCCTGGCGGGTGATCCCGTACTTGGTGGCGATCCGTTCCGCGGCAGTGAACTGGTCGGGCATGTCCCACGGGAACCCCTCGGGCTTCGAGCTCCCCGGACCGTTCATGGCGTTGGCACCCAGGCCCACCCGGCTCATCGCCTCCACCCCGCAACCGATCCCCACCTCGATGGCGTCCGCCCCGATGAGGTTGGCCACGAAGTTGTTGGCCTGCTGGGCCGAGCCGCACTGGCAGTCGACCGTGGTCGCCGCGGTCGTATACGGCAGTCCCTGACTGAGCCAGGCCGTGCGGGTGACGTTCGACGCCTGCTCGCCGGCCTGGGTGACGCAACCGCCGACCACCTGCTCCACCTCGGCCGGGTCGATGCCGGCCCGATTGACCAGGGCGGACTGGAGCGTGCCGAGGAGCACCGCGGCGTGGAACCCGGAGAGCCAGCCGTTGCGCTTGCCGATCGGGGTGCGGACCGCCTCGACGATCACCGGTTGAGCCATGACGAGTCCTCCTCGGGTACGAATTCGGGGATCCGGCCGCGGATCTCCGACTGGCGATGGAGGAACCGATCCGGACCGGGACCACTATAGAACGGGTTCTATCTCACTTCGTTCCGTGGGGCCCGGCGTTGATGTTGTCCGGCCCGGCCGGCGTCCGTGCCCGGACAGCCGATTGTCGTGACGAGCCCGCTGTGGGAGCCTCCGATGGTGCCCCGACTGCTGGTCGTCCACCACACACCGTCACCCGCGCTCGCCTCCATGCTCGATGCGGTCGTCGCCGGGACCGCGGCCGACGGGATCAGCGGGGTCGAGGTGCTCGTGCGGCCTGCGCTCACCGCCGGAGCCACCGATGCGCTCGAGGCCGACGGGTACCTGCTGGGCACACCGGCCAACATCGGCTACATGTCCGGCGCGCTCAAGCACTTCTTCGATCTGGCCTACTACCCGTGCCTCGCCAGCACCGAGGGGAGGCCGTACGGCCTCTACGTCCACGGGACCACCGACACCCATGGAGCGGTGCGCTCGGTGGAGACGATCGCAGGCGCCTTGGGGTGGCACCGGGCGCACCTGCCGGTCACCGTGGCGGACACGCCGGGAAGGGCGGACCTCGAGGCCTGCTTCGATCTGGGGGCGACCATCGCCGCCACACTGGAGGGCGCCGCGACGTGAGCGCCGATCGGGGTGCCGCCCCTGTCGTGCGGGACGCCCGCGCCCGGGTTGACCCGGAACGGAGCCCGACCACGGTCGAGACCGGGGGCGAGGTCGAAACCGGGGGCGAGGTCGAGACCGGGGGCGGGGGTCGCCCTCCGGTCCGGTGGGTCCGGAGCCGTGCCACACTGGGTGGCAGACGACGAGGGAGCACCACGTGGGAGAACACAGCAAGTTGGACGGGCATCACCGGGCCACGGTCGAGAAGATCTTCAGCCACCCGACCAGTCACAACCTGCAGTGGCACGACGTCCTGTCACTTCTCCGTGCAGTCGGGACCGTCGAGGAACGCCACGATGCGCACCACACCGTCACGCTCGGACCCGAGACGGAGACGTTCGACGCGTCTCGCAGCCGCGACCTCGACGACCAACAAGTGGTCGACCTCCGCCGCATGCTCAGCGGGGCGGGCATCGCTCCGGACTCCGGCAAGCACTGAGCGGGCAACCCCCGGTTTGACCCCAGGTGGTTGCTGTGTCAACCTTCTGGGATGGCGACGAAGGCACCATCGACGCCGGGCCACCACTCCGATGGACCGACCCGGGCGGGGAGAACCGCGGTGGACACCGGGCGGGCGGGCAGCGGCAGCGGTTCCGGCGCTGGCGACGACTGTCGGCGCGCTCCGTTCTACGAGCTCTTCGGTGACGACCCGACGGCACTGGGCGCTCGCGACCACGTAGCCGGATACCTCAACCTCTGCTTCGTCCGCTCGGTCCTCGAGGAGCACCTCGATCGCACCCTGCGTGAGCGCGCAGGGGTCACGGTCGCCCAGCACGAGGTCCTCTACCGCCTGAGTCTGGCCCCCGCCGGCCGGGTCCGGATGGCCGAGCTCGCCGAACTGATCCTCACCTCGAAGAGCGGGACGTCGCGCCTGATCGACCGCATGGCTCGTGCCGGCCTGGTGGAGCGGACGTCCTCACCGTCGGACCGACGGCTGGTGTTCGCCGAACTGACCCCGGCCGGCTGCGACACGCTGCGCCGTTCGGCACCGGTGTTCGTCGGCGGGGTCACCGAGGTGTTCGGCCGGCACCTCGATGACGAGGATCACCGGCGCCTCCAACAGCTGCTCCATACTCTGCTCGCCGCCCACGGAGCGTGGGACGTCCGCCGGTGCGAGCCGCCCCCGACCCCCCTGAACACCGAGCCCGAGGACGCATCCTGATGGACAAGAAATGGTGGACCCTGATCGCCGTCTGCACCGGCACGTTCATGCTGCTGCTCGACATCACCGTGGTCAACGTCGCCCTCCCCGACATCCAGAGCTCGCTGCACGCCAGCTTCAGCGACCTCCAGTGGGTGATCGACGCTTACTCGCTGACCCTGGCCGCGTTCCTGCTCACCGCCGGCGTGATCGGCGACCTGTTCGGTCGCCGGGAGCTGTTCGCCATCGGGCTGGGGATCTTCTCGGTGTCCTCGCTGGTCTGTGGCTTCGCCACCTCGTCCTTGATGCTCAACCTGTCCCGGGGGGTCCAGGGCGTCGGGGGGGCGATCATGTTCGCTACCTCGCTTGCCCTGATCGCCCAGGCCTTCCAGGGACGGGAGCGGGGCACCGCCTTCGGGATCTACGGGGCGGTCATCGGAGGTGCGGTAGCAGTGGGACCTCTCATCGGCGGCGCCATCACCAGTGGGATCGGCTGGCGGTGGATCTTCTTCGTCAACGTCCCGGTCGGGATCGTCGCCATCGTCACGACGTTGACCAGGATCGACGAGTCGAAGGATCCGACCTCGCGCCGGATCGACTGGATCGGGTTCGTCACCTTCTCGCTCTCACTGTTCCTGTTGGTATTCGCCCTGGTGCGGGGCAACACCGACGGGTGGACCAGCCCGGCCATCGTCGCCATGCTGGCCGGGGCGGCGGTGCTGATGGCCGTGTTCCTGGTCGCCGAGCTGCGCCAGGCGGACCCGATGCTCGACCTGCGGCTGTTCCGCACCCCGGCGATGACCGGAGTGTCGATCGCCACCTTCTGCATCGCCGCGTCGATCTTTTCGATGTTCCTCTACATCACCCTCTACATCCAAGATGTCCTCGGCTACGGACCCTTCGCCGCCGGCCTGCGGTTCCTGCCGATCACCATGCTCGCGTTCGTGGTGGCACCTGTGGCCGGCAAGCTGACCGTCCGCCTCCCGTCCCGGATCCTGATGGGGAGCGGCCTGGCTCTGGTCGCCATCGGTTGCCTGTTGATGGCCCATACCGAAGCCAGCTCGACCTGGACCGTGCTGCTCCCCGGCTTCATCGTGGCCGGCATCGGGCTCGGTCTCGCCAACCCGGTCATCGCGTCGGCCTCGGTCGCCGTGGTGCCGCCGCAACGGAGCGGCATGGCCTCCGGTTCCTCCAACACGTTTCGCCAGGTGGGAGTGGCCACCGGCATCGCCGGACTGGGGGCGGTCTTCCAAAGTCAGGTGGTCCACCAGACGGTCGGTGGCTTGTCCGCCAGCCCGGTCGGCCGTCAGGTGCTCGCCCACGGCGGCCCGGCCCTGACCCAGGCGGTCACCGGCGGCGGCGTCCGGGAGGCGCTGGGTTCCATCCCCTCGCCGGTGGCCCGCCACGCCCTCCTCGGCGCCTACCAGACCGGCTTCACCTCGACGTTCAACCACCTGATGCTCATCTCCACCGTCATCGCCGCCGTCGGGGCGGCCGCTGCATTCGGGCTGGTCCGCCAACGCGACTTCGTCCCCAGCCACGCCCCCGGGACCGGAGCCGGCGCTCCGGAGCCGGGCGGTCTCGCGATCGCCGCCGGCTGACGTCGGCGCCGGTCCGAGCTCCAGGCCGGCCACCACGGTTCAGCGCCCTCGGATCCGCCTCCCGTCCGGCCCTGGGCAGCGGACCGATCCGGCGGTAACCTGCCTGGGGTCGGCCGGGGGGTACCGGGATCGTCGGAACGGACCGGCACGGGGAACAGGGGGGATGGGGTGACAATCATCAGTCAGGGAGGGGCACGAC